>NZ_JBFRCN010000008.1:0-199599 GCF_040965835.1 Paraburkholderia sp. BR10872 | reverse complement strand
ATGCCCGTCCCCACAGAGCCCGTGCTCTTCCTCAAGGCAACGAGTTCGATCACCGGCCCCAACGACGACGTGCTGATTCCCCCGGGCGCGAAGAAGGTCGACTGGGAAGTCGAGCTGGGTGTGGTGATCGGCGAAGCAGCGCGCAATGTGCCGCGCGAGCGCGCGCTCGATTATGTGGCCGGTTATTGCGTGGTCAACGATGTTTCCGAGCGCGCATGGCAGATCGAGCGCGGCGGCCAGTGGGACAAGGGCAAGGGCTACGACACCTTCGCGCCGCTCGGCCCCTGGCTTGTCACGCGCGACGAGATCGCCGACCCGCAGGCGCTCGACATGTGGCTCGAAGTCGACGGCAAGCGTTACCAGAACGGCAACACGCGCACGATGATCTTCGACGTGGCCACGCTCGTTTCCTATATCAGCCAGTTCATGAGCCTGCAGCCCGGCGACGTGATCTCGACCGGCACGCCGCCGGGCGTCGGCATGGGGCAGAAGCCGGAACCCATCTATTTGCGCGCGGGACAGACCATGCGGCTGGGCGTGAGCGGCCTGGGCGAACAACAGCAACGCCTCGTGGCGGAACAAGGAGAGCAGGCGCAATGAATCAACTGGATCTGAACAATCGCGTGATGGTCGTGACGGGCGGCGCGCGCGGTCTGGGTTATGCCGTGGCGCAGCGGGCATTGCGTTCGGGCGCGTCGGTCGCGCTCTGGGACATCGACGCGGAACGGCTCGAACGCGCGCGCGCCGAGTTGTCGGAGCTGGGCAAGGTTTCGGTGGTGACGGTCGAACTGACCGACGAAGCCTCGGTCGAGGCAGCCGCACAGCAAACCGTGAAAACGCACGGCGCGATTCACGCGCTCGTGAACAGCGCAGGCATCACGGGCGGCAATGGTCTCACGTGGGAACTACCCGTCGACGTGTGGCGCCGCGTGATCGAAGTGAACCTGATCGGCAGCTACCTGACCTGCCGCGCCGTGGTGCCGCGCATGATCGAGCAGGGCTATGGACGCATCGTCAATATCGCCTCCGTGGCCGGCAAGGAAGGCAATCCGAATGCTTCGCACTACAGCGCATCGAAGGCCGGGCTCATCGGACTGACGAAGTCGCTCGGCAAGGAGCTGGCCACGAAGGGCGTGCTCGTCAATGCCGTGACGCCGGCGGCGGCCAAGACCGAGATTTTCGATTCGATGTCGCAGCAGCATATCGACTACATGCTCGCGAAGATCCCGATGAACCGCTTCCTCATGCCGGACGAGGCGGCTTCGATGATCGTCTGGCTCACGACGGAAGACTGCGCGTTCAGTACCGGCTCGGTATTCGATCTTTCGGGCGGGCGCGCGACATACTGAGGCGGGAAGCAGGACCCGCGCGCACCGGCCGGACAACGCGCGGGATCACGATAACGGCGCGGTGGTAACAGAAGAGCGCCGACAGGAGACATCGATGTCGATCGAGGCACCTACCTTGGCACCTACGCTGGCGGAAGCCGCGGGCCGCAAGGCCATGCGCCGCCTTTTGCCCTTCCTGCTCTTGATGTACGTGCTCGCGTTTCTCGACCGCGCGAACATCGGCTTCGCGCAAAAGGCGCTGTTGCACGATACGGGCCTTTCGGACGCGGCATTCGCTTTCGGCGCGGGCGTGTTCTTCGTCGGCTACGCACTCTTCGAAGTGCCGAGCAATCTCGCGCTGCACCGTGTGGGCGCGCGGATCTGGATGTGCCGCATCATGGTCACGTGGGGCATGATTTCCGCGGCGATGGCGTGGGTGCAGTCGCCGACTTCGTTCTATGTGCTGCGTTTCCTGCTGGGCGTGGCCGAAGCGGGCTTCTTCCCCGGCATCATCTATTACCTCACGCAGTGGTTTCCGCAGTCCTCGCGGGCGCGCGCCATCGGCGTGTTTTATTTCGGCGCGCCGCTGGCCTTCATCTTCGGCGGGCCGTTGTCAGGACTCCTGCTCGAGATGCACGGCACCTTCGGGCTCGCAGGCTGGAAGTGGCTCTTTCTCGTAGAAGGCGGGCTGGCCTCGGCCGTGGGCGTGTGGGCCTTCTGGTATCTCGTCGACAAGCCCGGGGACGCGCGCTGGCTCTCCCCCGACGAGCGCCGCGCGCTCACGAGCGCGATCCAGCTCGACGCGCGTGAAGCCGCCGCGCACGGCCCGCGCGATGCGCTCGCCGCGCTGTTCGACCGCCGCGTGCTCGCTTATGCCGGCATCTATGCGCTGATCCAGATGAGCGTGTACGGCGTGATCTTTTTTCTGCCGCAACAGGTGGCCTCGCTCGTGGGCGCCTCCGTGGGCCTCGAGGTAGGCCTGCTCGCGGCCGTGCCCTGGCTGTGCGCCGTGGCGCTCACGTGGATCGTGCCGCGCCGCGCGGACCGCCTCGGAGGGCATCGCGCTTGGGCCGCGCGCCTGCTCGTGATGTCGGGCATCGGCATCGCCGTCTCGGGCCTGGCGGCAGGCCTTGGCGGCACCGCGGGCGCGATCGTCGCGATGCTCGGCCTGTGCTGCGCGGCGAGCGGCTTCATCGCGGCGCAGCCGCTCTTCTGGACCTTCCCGGCGCGCGATCTCGCGGGCGCGGCCTCGGCCAGCGGCATCGCGCTCATCAATTCGCTCGGCGGCCTGGGCGGCTTCATCGCGCCGATGCTGCGCGCCGCCGCCGACCGAAACTTTGCTTCCCACGCGGCGGGCCTCGAACTGCTCGGGCTTGCAAGCATTGCCGCCGCGCTGCTCATTCTTGTCGTCGCGCCGCGCGCCGTTGCGCCGGCGGCTCGCTCATTCGAGCCGCCCGTGCGGCGCGCGCGCTAATCCTTTACCCAGGAGCTACGTAACATGGCCATGCCAACCATCAAACACGTGCGAGCCTTCACCGTGCGCGGCGGCGGCGCCGATTATCACGATCAACCCGACGGCCACTGGATCGACGACCATATTTCCACGCCGATGGCGCGCTATCCCGAGTATCGTCAGAGCCGCCGCTCGTTCGGCATCGACGTGCTCGGCACGCTCGTCGTGGTTGTGGAGGCGAGCGACGGCACTGTGGGATTTGCCGTGACCACGGGCGGCGAGATCGGCGCATTCATCGTCGAGAAGCATCTCGCGCGTTTTCTCGAAGGGCAGCGCGTGACCGACATCGAGAAGATGTGGGATCAGATGTACTACGCCACGCTCTACTACGGCCGCAAGGGTGTCGTGCTCAACACCATTTCGGGCGTCGATCTCGCACTGTGGGACCTGCTCGGGCAGATCCGCAAGGAACCCGTGTATCAGTTGCTCGGCGGCCCCGTGCGCGACGAGCTGATGTTCTACGCCACCGGCGCGCGCCCCGATCTCGCAAAGGAAATGGGCTTCATCGGCGGCAAGCTGCCGCTGCTGCATGGTCCGGCCGAAGGCGAGGAGGGCCTCAGGAAGAACCTCGAACTGCTCGCCACCATGCGCGAGCGTGTGGGCGACGACTTCTGGCTCATGTACGACTGCTGGATGAGCCTCGACGTGCGCTATGCCACGCGCCTCGCCCAGGCCGCAAAAGAGTACGACCTCAAGTGGATCGAGGAATGCCTCCCGCCCGACGACTACTGGGGCTATGCCGAACTGCGCCGCAATGTGCCGCGCGGCATGATGGTTTCCACCGGCGAGCACGAAGCCACGCGCTGGGGCTTTCGCATGCTGCTGGAAATGGGCTGCTGCGACCTGATCCAGCCCGACGTGAACTGGTGCGGCGGCATGACCGAACTCATCAAGATCTCGGCGCTCGCCGACGCGCACAACGTGCTGGTCGTACCGCACGGCTCCTCGGTGTACAGCTATCACTTCGTCGTGACGCGCCATAACTCGCCGTTCGCGGAATTCCTCATGATGGCGCCGAAGGCCGACAAGGTGGTGCCGATGTTTACACCGCTGCTGCTCGACGAACCGGTGCCGGTGCAAGGACGGCTCAAGGTGCCGGATGCGCCGGGCTTCGGTGTTCGGCTCAATCCGGACTGCAAACTTTCCCGGCCATACACGCACTGAGCGCGCCGAACGCGCACCAGGCGAGGCTCATCACAAGCTACGAGGAGAAACACGTGCTGCTCAAGGACAAGGTGGTGATCGTCACCGGCGGTTCGCGCGGCATTGGCCGCGCCATTGCGATTACGAGCGCCCGCGAGGGCGCCGATGTCGCGATCAACTACTGGGGTGACAACGACGCCTCGTACGGCCGTCGCTCGGCGATCGACGAGGTGCTAGGCGAGATCGAGCGGCTAGGACGCCGCGCGCTCGCGCTGGAAGGCAACGTGGCCGCGCCGCAAACGGGCGTGGATCTCGTGCGTCAGACGGTGGAGCGCTTCGGCAAGGTCGATGTGCTCGCCAGCAATGCGGGCATCTGCCCGTTCCACTCGTTTCTCGACATGCCGCCCGCCGTGCTCGAACGCACGATAGGCGTGAACCTGAACGGCGCGTTCTACGTGACCCAGGCCGTCGCGCGGCAAATGAAGGAGCAGGGCACGGGCGGCGCGATCGTGGCGACGAGTTCGATCAGCGCGCTCGTGGGCGGCGGCATGCAGACGCACTATACGCCGACCAAGGCCGGCGTGCATTCGCTCATGCAGTCGTGTGCGATCGCGCTCGGGCCCTATGGCATACGCTGCAATTCGGTGATGCCGGGCACCATCGCCACCGACCTGAACGCCGAAGACCTGAGCGACGAAGGCAAGCGTGCGTACTTCGAAAAGCGCATTCCGCTCGGGCGGCTGGGCGCGCCCGAGGACGTGGCCGAATGCGTGGTGTTTCTCGCCTCGGACCGCGCGCGCTATGTGACGGGCGCCGCGCTGCTCGTGGACGGCGGGCTATTCGTGAATCTGCAGTGAGCCCTGGGCCCACGCGTATCAATGAGGAGCGAGCACGACCGCGTGCGAACCATCGTGAGCGATATCGTCCATCTTGAAGGGCTGCGAAAAGCGCCGCAGCAAGCCGACGAAATGCTCGGCGGGCTCGGCGAGCGGCTCGTTCTTGCGCGTGAGCACGCCGTAGCCCGGCAGGCTCTTGCCGATTTCGAGTGGCAGCACGACGAGCAGCTTGCCGCGCACATGGTCGCGCACGACCGGCTCGGGCAACATGGCCACGGCGTCGAAACTTTCGAGCAGTTGCAGCGTGGCGAAGATCGAGGCCGACTCGGTGAGATTGGCGGGCGTGCCGAGACCGGCGCGCGCGAGTTCGCCTTCGAACAATTCACGCGCGGGACTCGTGATGGGCTGCGCAACCCACGGCCAGTCCATCAGTTCCGCGAGCGTGACCTGTTCGCGCCGCGCAAGCGGATGGCGCGCGCGCACCACGAGCACGAGCGTTTCCCGCGCGATCGGTTCGAAGCTGAAATCGTTGTGCTGCAGCGGCGTGGTGAGGCGCCCGAGCGCGAGATCGACTTCGCGGCGATGCAGCAGCTGCACGACCTGGTCGCTCGTTTCGCCGAGGATGCGCACGTGCAGCAGCGGCCGTTCGGTCTTGAGCGTGGCGACGGCTTGCGCGAGCAGGTCGGGCGCGGCGCCCATGATCGCGCCCACGGTGAGCTGGCCGTGCCCGCCGCGGCGCTTCACGTCGAGGTCTTCGGCAAAGCGCGTGAGTTCGGCAAGCGCGCGGCGCGCGTAGGCGAGCGTGACGACGCCGAGCGCGGTGGGCTGCATGCCGCGCGCGTTGCGCTCGAAGAGCCGGAAGCCGAACGCTTCCTCGATGTCGCTCAGCATGCGGCTCGCGCTGGGCTGCGCCACGTTGATGGCATCGGCGGCCTGATGAACATTGCGCGCGTCGTCGAGCGCGACGAGCAGGGCAAGGTGCTTGAATCTGAGCCGGTTGACGAGTGCGACGACGGAAGTGTGATGGTTCATGGAGCGATCCGGTTTGTGCATCGCCCGATCCCAACATCGGATTGGTTGGCTATCGATGCGGGAATTATAGTCGGATCACAACGCAGCTAACCACGTAAAAACGCGTGCAACCGCGCACCGCGAAGCCAGGGCAAACACCGAGTCGACGCGTGCCCCTGCTTCGCATGAGCGGTACAAGCGCACGACGTATCAAGGCTGGACGGAGACACGATCATGGAGACAATTGCGTTTCGCATGCAGCTCGATCCCGGCAAGCGGGACGAATACGAGCGGCGTCACCGCGAAATCTGGCCCGAACTGGCGAGCGCGCTGCGCGATGCGGGCGTAAAAAATTACCGCATCTTTCTCGACGAAGCGACGCACCATCTCTTTGCCGTGCTCGAGCGCCGCGACGATCACACCATGGACGCGCTGCCCGAGCTGCCCGTCATGCGCAAATGGTGGGATTACATGGCCGACATCATGCAGACGGATGCCCACAACGTGCCGCTGCAACAGCCGCTCGTGCAGGTCTTTCATTTGCCTTGAGCACACGCGAGGAACATGCCATGCAGGTCGTCGATCCGCACGTCCACTTCTGGAACCTCGATACGCATCATTACCCGTGGCTCGCGAATCCGGGCACGTCGTTCGTCTGTGATGCGCGCGAACTCAAGCACAACTATCTGCCCGCCGACCTGTTGCGCGAGGCCGGCGACATCGACGTGCTCAAGGTCGTGCATGTCGAAGCGAATCACGACCCGGACGATCCGGTGGAAGAAACGCGCTGGCTGGAAGGGCTCGCGGATATTGCCAAGAATGCGGGGGAGCCACGTGCGTTGCCCGACGCGATCGTCGCGGCCTGCGATCTCAGTTCGCCCAATGCGCCTGCGCTGCTCGAGGCGCACGCGGCGTTTGCGCGTACGCGCGGCATTCGCCAGATTCTCAACGTTCACGAGAACCAGCTCTACGACTACGTGGGGCGGCATTACATGCGCGAGGCGGCGTGGCGCGAGAACTTCGCGCTGCTGGAGAAGCACGGTCTGTCGTTCGACCTGCAGCTATATCCCTCGCAGATGGAGGAGGCCGCCGCGCTCGCGCGTGCGCATCCCGGCATTCAGCTCGTGATCAACCACGCGGGCATGTTCGTCGACCGCAGCAGCGTGGCGGGCTACCGCGCATGGCGCGACGGCCTGCGCCTGCTTGCGGCATGCCCGAACGTGGCCGTGAAGATCAGCGGACTGGCGATGTTCGACCATGCATGGAGCGTCGAAAGCCTGCGCCCTTATGTGCTGGAAACGATCGACGCGTTCGGCGCGGATCGCGCGATGTTCGCCTCGAACTTTCCGGTCGACCGCCTGTTCGGCGGCTATTCGAAGCTTTGGCATGCGTATGCGTCGATCGTGAGCGGCGCCAGCGAGAGCGAACACACGGCGCTGTTTCGCGGCAACGCGGAACGTATCTACCGCATTTGAGTGTGCGCGCAACGACAGGGAGACAGGCGTGGAAGCAGAAGCAAAAAGCAGGTCCGGCGACACTCCGCGGCTCGAACTGCGTAACGCGAGCAAGTCGTTCGGGCGCGTGCGCGCGCTCATCGACGGCAGCCTGAGCCTCATGCCCGGCGAGGTGCACGCGCTGCTCGGCGAAAACGGCGCGGGCAAGTCGACGCTCGTGAAGATCCTCGCGGGCGTGTATCAGCCCGATGGCGGCGCAATGCGCATCGACGGTGTGGAGCGCGCGTTCGCGACGCCCGCTCAGGCGCGCGACGCCGGTATCGCGGTAATTTATCAGGAACCCACACTGTTCTTCGATCTGTCGATCGCGGAGAACATCTACATGGGGCGTCAGCCCGTGGATCGCGTGGGCCGCATCGACTACGACACGATGCATCGCGAGGTCGCGGCGCTGCTCCAGTCGCTCGGCGTCGAATTGAAGCCCGAACGGCTCGTGCGCGGACTTTCGATTGCGGACCAGCAGGTGATCGAAATTGCGAAGGCGCTTTCGCTCAACGCGAACGTACTCATCATGGACGAGCCCACGGCCGCGCTCTCGCTGCCCGAGGTCGAGCGGCTCTTTACGATCGCGCGCACGCTGCGCGACCGTGGCGTGGCGATTCTCTTCATCACGCACCGGCTCGAAGAAGTCTTCGCGCTCACGCAGCACGTGACGATCATGCGCGACGGCGCCAAGGTGTTCGACGCGCCCACGGCCACGCTCAAGACCCAGGACATCGTCGCGAAGATGGTGGGACGCGACCTTGCGACGTTCTACCCGAAGGCGGACGTGCAACCGGGCGAAGTGATGCTGCGCGTGCGCGGCCTCACGCGCCGCGGCGTCTTCAAGGACATTTCGTTCGACGTGCGCGCGGGCGAGATCGTCGCGCTCGCGGGGCTCGTGGGCGCGGGGCGCAGCGAAGTGGCGCGCGCGATATTCGGCATCGATCCGACCGACGCGGGGCAGGTGCAGATCGCGGGCAAGCCGCTGGCCTCCGGCATGCCCGCTGCCGCCGTGAAGGCCGGCCTCGCGCTCGTGCCCGAGGACCGGCGTCAGCAAGGTCTCGCGCTCGAACTGAGCATTGCGCGCAACGCCTCGCTCACGGTGCTCGGGCGGCTCGTGCGCTTCGGCCTCATCTCCACGGGGCGCGAAGTGGAGCTGGCCGGGCAATGGGGCAAGCGTCTGCGTCTGAAGGCGAGCGATCTGAACGCGCCGGTGGGCACGCTCTCCGGCGGCAACCAGCAGAAGGTGGTGCTCGGCAAGTGGCTCGCCACCGGGCCGAAGGTGCTCATCATCGACGAACCGACGCGCGGCATCGACGTGGGTGCGAAGGCCGAAGTCTACGGCGCGCTCGCGGAACTCGTGAAAGAGGGCATGGCCGTGCTGATGATTTCTAGCGAACTGCCCGAGGTGATCGGCATGGCCGACCGCGTGCTCGTCATGCACGAAGGCCGCATCACCGCCGATATCGCACGTGCCGACGCCAACGAAGAGCGCATCATGAGCGCCGCGCTCGGCGAAACCAACATTCATCTGGGGCACGCCGCATGATGCGCCATTCCACTTCTCCTCATCCCCTGCACGGCGGCGAGCCGCGCCCGCAGCGGCGCAACGCGGGTGCATTGGCCGAAGCGCTGGCGCGCAGCCGCGAGACCACGCTTTTCGTGGTGCTGCTGCTGATCGTGGGCGGTACGGCGCTCGCCCGGCCGCAATTCCTCAACCTGCAGAACCTGCGCGACGTGCTGCTCAACGTCTCCATCGTGAGCTTGCTCACGGCGGGCATGACGATCGTGATCCTGATGCGTCATATCGATCTCTCGATCGGCTCGACGGTCGGCATCAGCGCCTATGGCGTGGGCAGTCTCTACGTCGCGTTCCCGCACATGCCTGTGCTCGTGGCGCTGGTCGCGGGGCTCGCCATCGGACTCGTGGCCGGCTCGATCAACGCGCTGCTCGTGGCCGTGGGGCGCGTGCCGTCGCTCGTCGCGACGCTCTCCACGCTCTACATCTTCCGCGGTGCCGATTACGCGTGGGTGCATGGCGGCCAGATCAACGCCACGAGCCTGCCCGACGCGTTTTCGCGGCTCGCCACGGGCTCTGTGCTCGGCGTTCCGGTGTTGGCGCTCATCGCGATCGTTCTGCTTGCTGCGCTCTCCGTGTATCTCAAGCAGTTCCGGCCGGGCCGCGAATACTACGCGATCGGCTCGAACCCGGAAGCGGCGCGCCTTGCCGGTATCAACGTTGAGCGCCGCGTCGCGACGGGCTTCTTGATCAGCGGCGCGATAGCGGGCCTGGCCGGCGCGCTGTGGCTCGCCCGCTTCGGCACCGTGGACGCGAGCACCGCCAAGGGCATCGAGCTGCAGGTGGTGGCGGCCGCCGTGGTCGGCAGCGTGGCGATCACGGGCGGCGTGGGCACGATACTCGGCGCGACGCTCGGCGCGCTCGTGCTGGGCGTGATCAGCATCGCGCTCGTGGTGCTGCACGTCTCGCCGTTCTGGGAGCAGGCGATTCAGGGCGCGCTGATCGTGGCCGCCATCGCCGCCGATACGCTGCTCGCCCGCTCCGTGGCAAAACGCATGATGAGGAAACGCGACCATGGCTAAGAACGCCCCGAAACCCGACGCCGCGCTGCTCACGCGCCAGCCCGGCTTGCCGCTCAGCTGGGAAGCGCTGCTCGTCGTCATTCTCATTGCATCGATGGTGGTGGGGCGCGTGCTCTCGCCGGTTTTTCTCACGGGGGCGAACATCAGCAACGTGCTCGCGGACCTCACCGAAGTCGCGCTCATGGCCTTGCCGATGACGCTCATCATCGTCGCCGCCGAAATCGATCTTTCGGTGGCCTCGGTGCTCGGCGCTTCGAGCGCGTTGCTCGGCGTGCTCTGGCACATGGGCTTGCCGATGCCGGTCGCCATGGCGCTCGTGCTCGTGGCAGGCGGCCTCGCGGGTCTCTTCAACGGGCTCGTGATCGTGAAGCTCAATCTGCCTTCGCTCGCGGTGACGATCGGCACGCTCGCGCTGTTTCGCGGGCTGGCCTACGTGTTGCTCGGCGATCAGGCGATTGCCGACTTCCCGCCCGCTTATACGCTCTTTGGCATGAGCAACCTCGGCAACACGTTCATCCCGTTGCCGTTCCTGATCGTCGCGGCGTGCGCGATCGTGTTCACGATATGGCTGCAGGCGATGGCGTTCGGCCGCAGCCTCTTCGCGATCGGTGCGAACACCACGGCCGCGTCGTTCTCGGGCATCGACGTGCCGAAGATCAAGCTGCGCCTCTTCGTGCTGTCGGGCGTGATGAGCGCGCTCGCGGGCATCGTCTATACGCTGCGGTTCACGAGCGCACGCGGCGACAACGGCGAGGGCTTTGAGCTTTCGGTGATCGCGGCGGTGCTGTTCGGCGGCGTGAGTATTTTTGGCGGGCGCGGGTCGATGTACGGCGTGCTGCTCTCGCTGCTGATCGTAGGTGTACTGAAGAACGCGCTTACGCTCGTCGATGTGTCGAGCGAAACGCTCACGATCGTGACCGGGGCGCTGCTGCTGGCTTCGGTGCTGATCCCGAATCTCGCTGCGCGCTGGCGCACGATGCGTGACCGGCGCGCACTGGCGCGGGCGGCATGAACGAGGTGTGAAGAAGGGCAAGGAAGTCAAGAGGCAGTCAATCAGCCGGACGCGTCCGGTACCCATCGAGGAGACGATTCATGAGAAAGCCAGTACGTCACGTGTGCACGGCCCTGCTGTGCGCGATGCTAGTGGGAGGCGGTGTCGCGGCGCATGCGGCCGGCATCAAGGAAGGGCTGAAGATCGCGTTCGTGCCCAAGCAGATCAACAACCCCTACGAGGTGATCGCCGATAACGGCGGTCTGGACGCGATCAAGGAGTTCAAGGGCGAAGGCAAGGCAGTGGGTCCTTCGGACGCGGGCGCGTCCTCGCAGGTCTCGTACATCAATACGCTGACCACGCAGCATCAGGACGCGATCGTTATCGCGGCCAACGATGCGAATGCGCTCGTGCCGTATTTGAAGCGCGCGATGGATCAAGGCATCAAGGTCGTGACTTTCGACTCGGACACGGCGCCCGAAGGGCGGCAGATCTTCGTGAACCAGGCGAACGCGGAGAGCATTGGCCGCGGCCAGATCCAGCTCGTTTCGAAGCTGATGGGCGGCGAAGGCGAGTTCGCGATTCTCTCGGCCACGCCTAACGCGACGAACCAGAATACCTGGATCAAGTGGATGCAGGAAGAGCTGAAGAAGCCCGAGTATTCGAAGATGAAGCTCGTGAAGATCGCCTACGGCAACGACGACGACCAGAAGTCCTTCGTCGAGACGCAAGGCTTGCTGCAGGCGTATCCGAACCTGAAGGCGATCGTTGCGCCCACCTCGGTCGGCATCGCCGCGGCGGCGCGCTATATCTCTTCGTCGCCGAGCAAGGGCAAGGTGGTGGTGACGGGCCTCGGCACGCCTAACCAGATGCGTGCGTTCGTGAAGAACGGCACCGTGAAGGCGTTCCAGCTTTGGGATCCGGGTGCACTCGGCTACCTCGCCGCGTATGCGGCCGCCAATCTTGCTTCGGGCACCATCACGGGCAAGGAAGGCGAGTCGTTTGAAGCAGGCAAGCTCGGCAAGCGCACCATCGGCAAGAGCGGTGAAGTGATTCTCGGGCCGCCCACGACGTTCGATGCTTCGAATATCGATAACTTCAACTTCTGATTCACGTTGCTGGTTTGATTGACGTGGAGTGCTAAACGACCCGGTTTGCCGGGTCGTTTTCCCGGGTCGTTTGCTATTGGCCGTTCGAATCGGGCTTCGGGCTCACGCGCGGGGGCAGGGGCTGAGGCTCGGCCGCCATCCCCTCCACCGGATACAGATTGAGAAATGACCTCGCCTCGTCCATCGAACGGCTCGCCAGCCAGCTCTCATACTCGGAAGGCGGCACGATCACTACGGATCGTTTCTCGTCCCCGGGCTTGTGAAAACGCTTCATGAGCGGATGATCGCTCGCATTGACGGTGAGCATCGTGAACGAGTACGCCTTGCCGGCCTCGCCTTCGTCCCACTCGCGCCATAAGCCGGCAATGGCGAATGGCGCGCCGTCGGCGAGACCAATGCGCCAGCGCACCGCCTTGCCGGTTTCGTAGCTCGGCTCGAAAAACGCCTCGCATGGAATCAGGCACAGCTGTAGCTTCTTCCATGCGCCGCTGAAGCTGCGCCTCTCGCCCACCGATTCGGCGCGCGCGTTCATCGTGTCGAACACCTTCACGCCGGGCGCAATCTGTTTGCGCGGCACCATGCCGAACGTCGCGAGCAGGGCTTCGCGCGCATCGGGAGTCCCGGGCAGATCGTCCGTCGGGCTCGCCCGGCGGATGACCGGCGCGGCATAGTCCTTGAAGATCTCGTCGCGCCACGGGTCGTCGGGCGGCAGGACGCCGTAGTGCCTGAAGAGGTAGTCACGGCGTGCGGCGGCGTAGTTCGTGCACATGGTCGTCTCCGTCCCTTCCTTCAGAATCATTCTGACATGTGATAGGCTGTATAAATATACAGTGTTTTTGGGGCGGAAAATGGGACGGGATCATCGTCACTTCCCTCCGCTCACGGCGGCGGAACTGGCTGAAATCTACGACCGGAATCCCTTGCCCGTCGTATTGCGGTTGCTATGGGAAATCCACCGGTTGCGCTCCACCATCAGCCGGGCGAACCAGATCCGGCTCACGATCGGCACGCGCGTCGGCAAGGCGAATACGCCTGCGGGCATGTGGGAGCGTTTCGAGCAGGAACTCGACGCGGAGCCGTGTTTGACCGATCCGCTCACGGCGCGTCAAAAGGGTTTGTTGCATGAGGGCGAGCCCGAAGGGCGGCTGCGGCGCAGGCGGCGCAACGGCGATTGATCGTTGGCCTGCGCAGCCGGCTTGGTGAGATAGAGGGTGCGCTCGAAAATGCGGGTATGGCACGCTGAAATTTGGCTGTAAGTGGTCCTTGTTAGAGTCTACGAAAGCAGTTGTCTTTCGTGGCAGTCAACACAAGAGCGACTTCTCATGGCTATTGTCCGCGCGTGCTGGTTCGTTCTGGCGCTGCTTCTCAGTGCTCCCGTCTGGGCCTACCAGACGCGTGTCGTTTCGATCCCTAGCGCCGCGATGCAGCGCTCGTTCGACGCGACCGTCGTCTTGCCCGACGACTACGCGCGTGGCAACCACGCCTCGCGCTTCCCGGTGATCTACGTGCTGCACGGTTCGGGCGGCAGTTATGCCGACTGGACCTCGAACACCCGCATCGGCAAGCTCGCCGACCGCTATCACGTCGTGCTCGTGATGCCGGACGGCGGTCACGAGAGCTGGTATATCGACAGCCCGTTCGATCGGAGCAGTCGTTACGAAACGTATGTGGGCAGCGAGGTCGTGTCGTATATCGACACGCATTTCCGCACGATCGCGATGCGCGAGGCGCGGGCGATCACGGGTTTGAGCATGGGCGGATTCGGCGCGCTGCGTATTGCGCTGGACCGGCAGGAGACGTTCGGTGCGGCCGGCAGCATTAGCGGCGCTGTCGATCCGCGCAACTGCGAAGACGAGCCCGGCATCGATCACGTATTCGGCGACCCCGCGCGACACGCGTCGTTCTGGAACAACAATGCGATCGTGGATAGCGCGCAGGACTTCGCACACGCCCATATCGCGCTCACGATCGACTGCGGCGTGAGCGACTTTTTCGTACAGTCGAACCGCACGCTGCATGAAAAGCTCGTCGAACTAGGCGTGCCTCACGATTACGCGGAACGTCCAGGCGGCCACACGTGGTCCTATTGGTCGAACTCGATCCGCTACCAGGTGCTCTTCTTCGCCACGGCGTTCCAGCGCGCCGGCTGGCATCCGCAAGTGGCGTAACGCATCACGAAGCGCGCGCTTGTCCGGTGCGCGCTTGTTTGCTAGCACCCTTGCGAGGCGATTCCGTCACATCATTCCCCTCGGACCCCTGCCCGATGCCGGGCACCGCGCTTGCTGCAGTGGATTCTGCAGGGGCGGGCGCGTAGATCCGTCCTGCTCAACCAGATGCCGGGCATCAGGCGACCGCACGCGGCGCCGGGGCGCGGCGACCACCCTTGAGCCGGGTTGCACCGGATGCAGGAGGACGTCATGCTTCAATACGCTGTCATTTTCTTCATCATCGCGATCATCGCGGCCGTGTTCGGTTTTGGCGGCATTGCGGCGGGTGCGGCATCGATCGCCAAGATCCTGTTCTTCATCTTCCTCGTGATTTTCCTCGTCACGTTGGTGCTTGGCGTCGTAAGAAGGGGCTAATAGCGAGCCACGCTAGTGGCAGTCGAATCGCAGCCCGCCCAGGCGGGCTGCATTTTTGTATTCGACGGATGCCTTCGTGTCATTCGTATTGCGAATTAAACAGCCAGGCTTGCAGCCGGAGGCATCACGCGATCGTATCCACCACGCCGCCATCCACACGCAAGGCCGCGCCCGTGGTCGCGGAAGCCTCTTTTGAGCATGCGTAGACGATCATGTTCGCCACTTCCTCCACGCTCGCCGCGCGCCGGATGATGGAAGAGGCGCGATGCGTCTGCACGAACTGCGCGGCGACTTCCTCGACGGTCTTGCCCGAAGCGGCCACTTCGTCCTTGAGCATGTGCGTCACGCCATCGGAAAGGGTGGGGCCCGGCAGCACCGAATTGACCGTGACGCCCGTGCCCGCAAGGCGCTTGGCGAGGCCGCGTGCGAGTGAGAGTTGCGCGGTTTTCGTCATGCCATAGTGGATCATGTCGGCGGGAATGTTCAATCCCGATTCCGATGAGATGAACACGATGCGCCCCCAGCCGCGCTTGACCATTGCATTCGCATAGGCGCGCGAGAGCCGTACGCCCGACATCACGTTCGTTTCGAAGAAGCGGAGCCACTCGGCATCGGGAATCTCGAAGAAGTCCTGCTGCTGAAACACGCCGAGATTGTTCACGAGGATGTCCACCTGCGGATGCGCCTTCACGAGCGCGTCGCATCCCTGGGCACTGGAAAGATCGCCGACGAAGCCCTGCACCCGCGCGCCGGGCGCAGCGGTACGCAGCGCCGCCTCGGCTTCGCGCACGTTTTCGGTGTGACGGCTGCTGACGATCACGTCGGCGCCCGCGAGCGCGAGGCCCTTGGCCGCGGCAAGGCCGATGCCCGCAGCCGAGCCGGTGACGAGCGCGAGTTTTCCAGTCAGATCGATTTTCATGCGGGCTCCTTGAGGGGGAAGGCTGGCCGCGCTTTCCAACGCGCGTTGAATGCGTATCGAACGTCCTGGACGCAACGTCGCGCGCGGCCATCGTGAAGGGAACGGGCAGTGTACTGCGTGGGCGCTTCGGATGCGTTCTCAGGCGCCTCACGCACCCATCGCCGGATCGCTCACGCTGTCCCTGCCGGTTTCTACCCGGCCCGCGAAACGCCTTAGCACGCCGTTCTCCGCGGTCAGCGTGAAGTCGTACCAGCCGCCCGAATCCGCGAGCGCCCAGTTCGACTGCACCTGTTCGCCGGCGCGCAACGCGTAAGTCCAGGGCCCGTCGCTGCGGTAGGCATTGGCCGCCACGCTCACGTTCGAAGCTGCGCTCGCGCGATTCGCGATGCTCAGCTCAAGTGCATTGTTCGCGGCGTCGTAGCGCACGCGCACTTCGGGATTGGGGCCATGCGCGGCCGCGCGCACATTGCCCTCGAAGGCGCGATGGAAACCGTTCGGGCCAAGCACCCACAGGTGGTAGGCGCCGTCGTCAGCGGCGCTGGGCGTCCACGTGTCGCGCAGTGTCTTGCCGGCTTCGACGGTGTAGCGGCGGGGCGACCTGTCGAGATGAAGCGTGTCGTACACGTGGAAGACGGCGCCGGCGTTGCCTTCGTTGCCGAACGCCAGTTGAACCTTGTGATGACGCCCGTCGACGCTCGCATCCACGTTGAGGCGGTACGGCAGCGCGCGCGAGGGCCGCGCGCGGCGCGCCTGCTGCGGCATGGCTTGCGTGCCAGGCTGCGGCACCGGCACGGGCTTGAGCGCGTTCTGCTGCTTGTTGAGCGCATCGGCGTCGGCCTTCGTGGGGGCGGAAAACGCCTGCACGGGCTTTTCATTCGGCGTGCTGAAGTTGAACGCCGAGGTGAAATCGCCGAATACCGCGCGCCGCCACGGGCTGATATTCGGTTCGCGCACGCCGAAGCGCGTTTCGATGAAGCGCAGCACCGACGTGTGATCGAAGACTTCGGAGTTCACATAGCCGCCCGTGCTCCACGGCGAAACAACGATCATCGGCACGCGCGGCCCCGGCCCGAACGGCAAGCCGTCTGGCTTGACCGGCTTGCCGTCGCCGGGAGGGTTCGGCATGGTGAAGTATTCGTGGCGCGTAGTGGCCGTGGATTTGCCTGCGTACTCGCCGTCCTTGATGGGCGATGGTGGGCAAGGCGGCGGCATGTGATCGAAGAAGCAATCGTTCTCGTCGAAGTTCACGAAGAGCACGGTCTTGCTCCAGATGTCCGGGTTGCGCGTCAGCGCGTCGAGCAGCCGTTGAAGATAGTACGCGCCCTGGCCCGGCGTCGAAACGGCGGGGTGTTCGGAATAGGCTTGCGGCGCGATGATCCAGCTCACCTGAGGCAGCTGGTTTGTCGCAATGTCGTCATTGAGCGCCTGCAGGAAGCCGCCGTCGGACATGGTATTGCCTACCCCTTTATAGAGCGGCTCGCGTGCGTCGAGCGCCTGGGTCCACGGCAGGTTGGGCGAGCCATCGATCGCCTCGAGCACCTTGCGATAGTTCGCGAACCCCACAAGCGGATTGTCGGTGTAGTTATCGGGCTGGTTTTCGTACACTTTCCACGTCACGCCTGCGGCCTGCAGGCGTTCCGGATAGGTGGTCCATTTCAGGCCCGTGGACGGCGCGCCGATGTTGTCCCAACCATTGTTGTCGACCACGGCATAAGGCGAGGCCGTAGGGCCGTTGGTGCCGGTGAACAGAAAGAGCCGGTTCGCATTGGTGCCGCCATGCAGCGAGCAGTAGTAGGCATCGCAGATCGTGAAGGCGTTGGCGAGCGCGAAATGAAACGGCAGGTCGGAGGCCTGGAAATAGCCCATCGAGGCGTCGCCCTTGAACTTGGGCCAATGCGTCATGCGGCCGTGGTCCCAGGCCTCGTGGGCGTCGGCCCAATTGTGCGCGCCGCCTGCGAGCAACGCGTTGCCCTTGCGGCTGTCCAGGTAGAACGGCATCAGCGTGCGTGTGCCGTCGCTCTGTTGCCATACATTGGCGCCGTGGGGCAGGGGAATCGTGATGCGGTCCGAGAAGCCGCGCACGCCGGGCAGCGTGCCGAAGTAGTGGTCGAACGCGCGGTTTTCCTGCATGAAGACGACGATATGCTGCACGTCTTCAATCGTTCCGGTTGCGTTGTTGGCAGGAATGGCCAGCGCCCGCTGGATGGCGGGCGAAGCCAGGCTGAGCGTCGCGCCCGCGGCGGCGGCGCGAAGGAAATCACGGCGGTCCATCGAAGTCATGGTGTGTTCGCGTTGTTGTCGTTGTGCTCGCGACCATCAGCATGACACGTTGGCGCCGCCGCGGGCGCCCGATGAACGGTTACGGGTGCACGTGCGCGCCCGTCAGAGCTTTACGCCTCCGGCCTCCGGCGGCTCGCGCCCCGGCTCGTCCAGCGGCAGGCTCGCGGCGTCGTTGCTCCAGTACGGCTCCCGGCCGAAGTACTGGTGCACGGAGCTGGCCCAGGTGCGATCGGCCATCGAGGGCCACTGGCCCTTGTCGAAGCCCGGTGCGTTCTTCACGCGCTCGGAATTGAGCGCAATCACGAAGCATTTGCGTGCCGCGTCGAGCGTGAGGGCATTCCACGGCACCGCGAGCAGCTTGTCGCCAATGCCCAGGAAACCGCCGCTCGACATCACCATGTAGGCAATGCGGCCGCTTTCCACGTCGAGCATGATTTCCTTGACCTTGCCGACTTCGTCGCCGTCCGAACTCATCACGCGGTCGCCGTCCAGCGTACTGGCCGCCATCACTTCGGGGCCGGGGCCACGCGTGTCCGACTGGTCGCGGCCGACGATACGAGCACCGTCGCCGCTGCGCGGCGCCGAACCGATTGGGGTTTGCGAGTAGGTCATGACGTTCTCCTTTCGGTTATCCAGAAGACTGCGGAAGTTGATGGCGCAACCATGCGCCATGGCGATCGTGGTGGCTTGAAGAAAGATTCACTTGCTCTTGCCGCCGCCGTCCAGGCCCGCGCCTTTGCGCCACACTTCCTTGCCTTGCTCGGAGAGCTCGCCGCTGCTGTGGGTGGCGTCTGGCTCGGTGCCGTGCACGGCCATATCGCCGCCTGGCGGCTCTGTGGCGCCCTTCTTCTCGCGCTTGCGTTGCGCCACGCGCTCGTCGTGCGAGCGGCCTGCGTATTCACTCATTTCGACCTCCCTTGAATATGCGCATCGCATCTCGACGCAATGCGGCTAGGGTTCGATCCCATGCCGGCCCGAAATGGACCGGCCACGCCGATTAAGAGCATGGGTCATGCCGTGACGCGCAGGGCGCGGCTATCGATCGAGAACCGGTCAGGAGGCCGAATGAAGGAAGCGACCGTGAGTGGTCGCGTTGCGCGCCCCGAGCGTCAGTCGCTACAACGACGATGTAAATCGTTCATGCGGTGGACGAGGCTAGAGCGCGTCACGGTGTGGCGACCCGGTGGAGGATGTCGAGCAGTTGCGAAACCGCGAAGGGCTTGCGCAGGAAGCCCACGACGTCGGCGTCGGGGGGCAGGGTGACGAGCGCCGAGACGAGCACGAGCGGCACGCCCGCAAGCTTGCTGCTGCGCCTCATTTCGCGCATGAGGGAGAGACCGTCCATGCGCGGCATCATGCAGTCGGAGATCACGACATCGGGAGGGTCGGCGAGTGCGCTTTGCAGGGCATCCGAACCGTCTGCGGCAGTTCTGACGCGATAACCTTCCTGCCCGACCAGTTCTTTGAGCGCATCGAGCGCGTTTGTGTCGTCGTCGACTAGTAATACGGTAGCCATACGTCTCTTGCGTGAGCGGCCCGGCCGATCATGGCGGCTGGGCCTTTGTTCTTCGCGATCGCGTCGCCGCGGGCCGAGGGTATCCGGCGGCCGTCCCGCAGCGCGCAATTTCTGTTCCTGCGGCGTGCAGGAACGATCCTCGCCCGGCATCGTTGCCGCTTCGGTCGTCATCTTCGCGTCGCCGCGCCCCGTTGGGCGGTCGAGCCGCGCGCGCCCAGTTGCGCCGCGACGATGAGTGCCGAGACTTCGGGAAAGCTGCCGAACGCCTCGTCCGGCAAGCGGCGCAAAGCGTCGATCACGTCGCGCGGCGCGCCGCTGCGCTCGGCGTTTTCGATCAGCGTGGCGGGGTGCGCGGGCCAGGTGACGCGTTCGAGAGCATGCAGCACACGATCGCTCAGCGCCTCTGCATTCGAACGCGCCTCGTCTGGGGTGTCAGCTCGTGTGGCCTCGCAAGCGGAAGCAGGCTTCATCGGCTCCTCCTTCGAAGATCTTGACAGCTCGCGCAGTTGCCGTTCCCGGCGCCTTGACCGGCGCGCGCCCCATTTACAGGCAGGGAAAGGACGTGACCGCGCGCACGTCCTGTCGGGCAATCTGCCGGCCGTTCAGGCGGGGAGCTTGTCGGCGAGCACGTCGGCGCGGCGGATCTGCGGCGGCGCGGCCAGCAGTTCGCCCGCGCGCGCCATCAATGCCGCGGCCACCTGGCCGTTCAGATGCGCGTTGCGGCCGGCTTCGTCGTCGAATGCATCGAAGATCGCAAACGTCGCGGCGTCGAAGCGCACGCCGAACCAGGCTGGCGTGCCGGGCTCTGCGTCGACCAGCGGTTTCGCGCTCGCGAGAAATGCCGCGAGGTCCTCTTCCTTGCCGGGCTGCGCGTGCAGCTCGACGTACAACGCATGCTGGGTCATGACATGGCTCCTGTTACGTCGTGGCGACTCAGGCATGGTCGCGGTCCTGCGGGGCGTTCGTCAAGCGCCGGGAGGGCGCGGCGGGTTTTTCCCGCCTGCCGTACGAAGATTACGATTCGTAGTCCAAATAGAGTCCCGTGGCTTCGCGGTTTTGTCTGACCACGCCGGGTCACCGCCGCGCGACGGCTGACCAGCCATGCGGTCTTGAATCTCCACGTTTCATGCGGCCATCTACGCGTCGCTCGGCTGGCGCTCACTGCGTTGCCCCCCGCCTGAGCGCCCCGTGTACAGCTACCGGTTCGTGACCCTGGCGGCCTGGCTGGGCGCGTTCGCGCACGCGCCGCGCCTTTCTCGCCCGGCGAACGCATCGCTCGATGAATTGCGCGTGTTGACGCTCTCCGTTCGCCGCAGCGCCGACGCTCACGCCCGCGACTCCGGCGAAGAGCCCCACGGCGGACTGACGGTCAGCGCCGGCGTCGATGAACTGCAAGCGCAAGACTCGCTCGCCGCCTTGATGGCGCGCGCCGACGTCGCGCTCTATGTCGCCAGGTCACGCGGGCGCGACCGCGTCGTGGCCATCTGACGATTCCGTCGGTCCCCTTCGCGCGATCTATGCGTGATGAATCAACGCTCGCGTCCTTTCGCGGCGCGACGGGCAATCCTTGTCGAAACTCCATGCGCTACGCATAGTTGCGCACGGCGAAAGCTTAACAGCGCTGTTTTTAAACGATAATTATCAATGGCGCGACCGACGTTGCGTGCAGCGTGAAGGCGCTTTCGCTGCATGACGTATAGGGTCCAGGTGGCCTGCGTGGCGCGCCTCAAAAATTTTCGGGCGGGCGTTTCTTCCCTTGTAACCAGTGGCGATCACGCGAAGCGGGATTCGTGCGGATATGAAGGCGCCTGCTCCCGGCGCCCCGCGCCCGCATTGGTTTTCTCTCCAGCGCGCTCTGGCGCCGCCGGCCGTGACCACTCCCCGCCGCGCGCCGCGACTCACGCGCTCGCCAGTCATTGCATCACCCACATTCATAAGTCCGCTGCCGGAATGCGCACGTCAGGCCTCATCGCGCGTGTCGTTTCGTTGCGGACACATTACGGGCCTGCCTTTCGGAATCCTCCCTGACCAGACAAGTCGCCTCCGGGGCCGGCCTTTAACCACAAGGAGCCTGAGATGAAAGTTGGCAGCAACTGGCGTAACGCACATAACAACGACGCGGCATTGCCCGCATTCCTCGCAGCACGTGTCGATCGCTACTACACCGAGCGCGTGCAGGAAAGCTGGGCCGGGGGCCACATTATGAAGGGCCGTGTTGCCGATGCTGATGCCTTGCACCTCTCGAGTAACGATTACCTTTCGATTGCGCGCCACCCAGAGATTCTTGATGCAATGTGCATGAGCATCCGCAAGGAGGGCAACGGGCTTCTGATGTCGGGTGTGTTCCTCCACGGCGACGACTGCCCGCAACTCGCGCTCGAAGACCGCTTCGCGTCATACATGGGGGCTGAAGCGAGCGTGCTGTGCCAGTCGGGTTTTGCCGCGAATACGGGGCTGATCCAGTCGATCGCCAATGCGCAGACGCCGGTGTACGTCGACATGATGGCGCATATGTCGCTGTGGGAAGGCATCCGCAGCGCCGGCGCGCGCGCGATCAGTTTCTTCCACAACGATGTCGATCACCTCGAGCAGCGCATCCAGCGCTACGGGGCCGGGATCGTGATCGTCGATTCGGTGTACAGCACGAACGGCAGCGTGGCGCCGCTCACGGCGATCGCCGAAGTGTGCGCCGAGCACGACTGCGTGCTGGTCGTCGACGAGTCGCATTCGCTCGGCACGCACGGCCCGCACGGTGCGGGCATGGTGGCCGAACTCGGGCTGATCGACCGCGTGCATTTCCGTACCGCGAGTCTTGCGAAGGCGTTTGCCGGCCGTGCGGGCATCATCAGCTGTTCGCGGCGCTTCCAGGAGTATTTCAAGTGCGAGGCGCTGCCCGCCATTTTCAGCTCGACGCTGCTGCCGCATGAAACGGCGGGTCTCGCGGCGACGCTCGACGTGATCGAGCGCGAAGACTGGCGGCGCACGCGCGTCGCGGCCAACGCGCGTTACGTGCGCTCACGGCTTGCCGATCTCGGCTACAACCTGAACGGCAGCGAAACGCAGATCATCGCGCTGGAAGCCGGGCCTGAGCCGCAGACGATCATCCTGCGCGACGCGCTCGAAGCACGCGGCATTTTTGGTTCGGTGTTCTGTGCACCTGCCACAGCGCAGAACCGCTCGCTCGTGCGGTTCTCGCTCAATGCGGCGCTGTGCGAGGAGGAACTGGAGCGGCTCGTCGAAGTGTGCGCGGAAATTCGCGACGAGGTGCAGATGTGGAACTGGCCGTCCACGCGCCGCAACGAACGCAATGCGGGTCGTGCGCGCGTGCGTCTGCCGCAGGCTGTGGTGAACATGCCGATGGTGGCTGTGGCGGCCTGAGCCGTGCGCGATTGAGGCAGCGTGGAGCGAGACAGCGGTAGCGTGGGGTGCGCCCGATTATCAGGGCGAGTCCCACGCCGCCTGGATCTCGCGGTCCAACTGGTCGAGATGCCGGTCGTAGGGCAGCACGTTGTCGAGCGCGAGCCCCGCCGGCTTCTTCACCAGGGCGTAGAGATAGCGGCGGTCGCCGTGAAACTCCGATGCGGGGTGCATATACGGCTGCCATTCGATGCACTGCGACGGGTAATAGCCTTCCGTGCGCCAAAAATACGGCAGGCTGCGACGGCTGTCGAGCTCCGCGAGAAAGCTGATGGGCGCACCTTGTTCGACGGCGATTTCGCGCACGCCGCGCAGCGATTCGTCGGTGTGAATGACGAGCAGGTATGCGGTGCCGACACCGTCGAACATCAGGAGTCCGTGCGGTTGATACGAGAGATAGTGCTCGACGATGCCCAGTGAATCGGCAATGCCCTTCACGTGCGCGGCGAGCGCATGATCCTTGAGGAATGCATATTCGGATACGGCGAGCGCGTCGAGCACCGTGCTGCAGCAGCGGTCGAAATACGCGCGCTGCATATCGTCGATCGCCTGGTTCAGCGTTTCCACCGCGTCGACTTCATGCTTGCGGATGAAGCGGTCGATCAGCCCTTCGTTGAAGCTCTTTACGGCCACGTGCTCGTCGGCTTTGCCGGTCAGCACGATTTTCCTGATCGACGGGTCGGTAATGCGCCGGCAAAACTCCATGCCGTTGAGTTCTGGCATGTCGTAATCGACCACCACGACCGAAACCGACTCGAAGCGCGAGGCGTTATGTACGAGACTACGTATCGCATCGACGCGCATGGCGATGACCTGGTGCGCATCGTTTTCTTCAGTACGGTCCAGATAGGGGCTGAAGATAGGCTCCGCCGCGCGGTCATGCGGCGTACGGCCATTGAGGAATTTCAGCGCCTCAGAGGGCGAACTGAACAGGCGGAAGGCCAGGTCGGGGTCGAGTTGCAGGCTCAGGTTCGAAAGGAACGCGGCGCTGTCGTCGACGAAGGCGACGGTGGTCGGATAGGAGAACGGCTGAATGGCTTTCGTCATGGCGCAGGGAATGTCAAAACGAACTCGGTGTATTCGCCTTTTACGGAAGAGCAGGTGATCGCTCCACCCATCGCTTGCATGACATCGCGGCAGAATGCCAGCCCGATTCCTGCTCCGAGCGTCACGTCATCGGTGGCGGTTGTCGAAGTATAAAAGCGCGTGAAGATGTGCGGCAATACCTCAGGGGAAATACCGGTGCCCGTATCGCTGAAAATTAAACGATTGGCCCTTTGCCCTGATTCAAGACGAATCGAAATCTGCGCGCCTTCGATGCTGCCCATATGCCTGAAGGCATTTTTGAGCAGATTGAAGAGCACGTGAACGGTAAGCATCTCAGATCCGTGGAATTCGAAATCGGGGCGCAGATTGCAGATTACCCGACGCCGGTCGCCTTCGCGAAACGGAAAACGCGCGAGTGCGGTTTCGACGCAATGTACGATCGAACACATCGTTGCGTTTTGCATGTTGCCGCCCGTGAAGCGGGCCGTGGCGAGCAGCATGTCGATGATCGCGTTCGAATGCAGTGCTTCCTGTTCGATGCGGCCTGCCACGCCTTGCAGGGAATGCAGATGCGCCACGCGTATTTTTGGCACGGGCAAGCGGCTGCGCTGGGCGAGTTGATAGGTGTCGAGCAGCGCGGGCAAATAGCGCATGAGGCCAGCGGCGCCCACGCGTATCGCCACGAGCGGCGTGCGCAGTTCGTGCGCCACGCTGCCCGCCGTGGCCAGCATGGCGCGCTCCTGTTCGATCTGAATGCGGTCTTGATCGTAATTGGCCACCGCACCGATTGCCACCGCGAACGAAAAGATCGCCAGATGGGTGAAATAGTTCGGCCCGAGCACGATGGGGTAGGTGGTGAGGCAGTAGGCCACCACCGCGAGGCTGATGCCCACGAGGAACTGCAGCACGAGCATGAGCCAGTCGAGCAGCAGCACCATCACGAACGCCGCGATCAGCGCGCTTTCCACCCACACTTCGTTGCCGTTGTTCTTGAGCAGCATGAACGTGAAGAAGAACGGCAGTGCGTAGAGCGTGCAGAAGTACCAGTACCACGGCAGCAGCTTTTTCAGCGCGGCGGGCCAGCGCTCGAACGCCAGGATCGGTATGAACAGAAACGAGCCGATCAGGCGCAGCGTGAGATTTTCATACGGCTGAGGAAAAAGGTCTTTCCAGACGTAGTAGTAAAGCGGGAAGCCCACGCTCGCCACCACGGCGAGCGGGCGCATGCGGCGCTTCACGTATTGCAGGTTGCGCAGCGCGGGCGCGAAGGCGCGCACGAAGCGCGGACGCATCGACGCCCAGGCTCGCCTCAGTCTCACCGAGGTTCTTGAAACGTTCATCAGAATGGAATCGCTCATCGTTCTGGCCGGCGCGCATGTCCCGCCGGTCTTCTTGCGTCTCGCTTTTTTGGTGCCCCGTTTTGCCATGGGGTTCGCGTGGTCGGACCCCGTCTCCACCGCGCAAAGAAAGACAATATCACCAAAGGATTGCAGCGATGAGGCGGGTTTGGCCCTTAGTTTGGCCTTCGATGGGCTGAGGTACCGCGTTGGCGGGGGAGTGTTATGCGCGGTGCATCGATTCGCCCCTGCGTGGAGGCATTCCGCGCGCGCTGGAGGGTGTTGCGGGGACGCTGAGTTGTTTTCAGGCCGCGGGCTTGCGCTGTGCCCAAATGAATGGCTCGATGACGTCGTTCAGCGGCTGCGGCGCATCGCGATGGGGAGAGTGGCCGCCCTGCGCGAGCGCGTGGACGCGCGCGTGGGGCACGGCCGCGCAAATCGCTTCGACTTGCGCCATGGTGCCGTAGTGGTCGTCGAGCGCCTGCACGGCGAGCAGCGGCGCGCGAATCGACGCCAGTTCGCCGACGATGTTCCAGGAACGGAAGGCGGGATCGAGCCAGATATCGTTCCAGCCGTAGAACGCGGAATCGACGTCGTCGTGATAGCGCGCGAGCTTTTCGCGCAGGCGGGTCGTTTCGTACGCAACCTTCGCCTCGCCGATGCTGTCGACCGAAATGTCTTCGACGAACACGTGCGGCGCAATCGCCACTGCACCCGCGAGTGCTTCGGGGAAAGCGGCGGCGTAGAGCAGGGCGATGGAGGCGCCGTCGCTATGACCGATCAGCCACATGCGTTTGCGTTCGCCAGCGCTTACGCCGAGTGCGTCGAGCACCGCAGGTAGAACATCGCGCGCCTGCGCCGACATGAAATCGACCGGCCATTTGACGCCTTGCGCGCGCGGTGTGGAACGGCCGTAACCCGGACGCGAATAAACGAGCCCGCGCATGCCGAGGCGTTCGCAAAGCGCGGTGGGCCAGTCTTTCCACATTGCGATCGAGCCGAGACCCTCGTGCAGGAACACGGCGAGCGGCACATCGCTGGCGGCCGTGCCGATCCAGCGATATTCGATGCGCAGTGCATCGCGCGTGGACGTGGTGGGCAGATCGGCGAATTCGCTTTCGTTCATGGCGTTTGTCACTGTCACGACTGAAACTGCTGACGCAACCGGAAACGCTGGATCTTACCGGTGGCCGTCTTGGGCAGATCGTCGACGAACAGGATGTCGCGCGGATACTTGTGCGGGGCGAGCCGTGTTTTCACGAACGCCTTCAACTGCTCGGCCAACGCGTCGTGCGAAGTTTCCATGGCCGTTTGCTTGAGGACGACGAACGCGCAGGTTTTCACGAGGCCGCCCTGATCGACGCCGATCACGGCCGCTTCGAGCACGACGTCGTGCTGCATGAGCGCCATCTCCACTTCGATGGGCGAGACATACTGGCCGCTCACCTTGAGCATGTCGTCGCTGCGGCCCGCATAGACATAGGCGCCGCCCGGCAGGCGCCGGTACTTGTCGCCGCTCCTCACCCAGTCGCCGAGGAAGGTCGCGCGCGACTTCTCGCGATTGCACCAGTACATCACGGCCGCGCTCGGCCCGCGGATGAAGAGGTCGCCGATCTCGCCGTCGGGCACGAGCGCGCCGCTCTCGTCGCGCAGTTCGATCTCGTAGCCGGGCACGGGGCGCCCCGTGGTGCCGTATTCGACCGCGCCTGGCCGGTTCGAGAGGAAGATGTGCAGCATTTCCGTGGAGCCGAGGCCGTCGAGAATGTCGCTGCCGAAGTGCTCCCGGAAGCGCTCGCCCAGTTCGCGCGGCAACGCTTCGCCTGCGGACGTGCACACGCGCAGCGCGACGTCGGCGCGTGCCGGGAGGTTCGGCGCGGCCATCATGCTCGCGTAAAGCGTGGGCACGCCGTAGAACACCGTGGGCCGATGCTGCACGAGGCGTGCGAATACGGCGTTGGCAGTGGGGCGTTCGGCCATCAGGATCGTGGTCGCGCCTACCAAGAGCGGAAACGAAAGGCCGTTGCCGAGGCCATAGGCGAAGAACAGCTTGGCCGCCGAAAACACGATGTCGTTTTCGCGTATGCCGAGAATGGGCTTCGCGTAAGTCTCGACGGTCCAGTAGAGATTGGCGTGCGTATGCACCGTGCCTTTGGGCTTGCCTGTCGACCCCGACGAGTAGAGCCAGAAGGCGATGTCGTCACAACCCGTTTGCGCGGCGCGCGCGGCGGGCTCGGCGGGCTCGGCGCGTGCGATCAAATCGGCGAGAACATGTTCGGGTTCATGCGGAAGCGACTGTGAAGCGGGCGAGGAAGCGGACGGAGAAGCAGGCTGCGAAACGATTAACTGGCAGTCCTCACATTGTGCTTCGGCCAGCGCGGCGCTCACGGCGGGCAGCACCGCGCCCGAGGCGATCACCACGCGCGCGCGGCTGTGCGTGAGCATATACACATAGTCGGCCTGCGTGAGCAGCGTGTTGACGACTACCGGCACGATACCCGCATAGAGCGCGCCGAGAAACGCAGTGGGCAACTCGACGGTATCGAGCATCACGAGCAGAACGCGCTCTTCCGCGTGGACGCCCAGCGCGCGCATGGCGGCCGCAAAGCGGCGGGCCTGCATTTCGAGTTCGCCGTAGCTCAGCGTGAGCGTGTCGTCGATATAAGCGGTCTTCGCGGCGCGCGCGGCGTTGAGCGCGAACAGATGCGTGGCGAAGTTGAATTGCGCGGGCGGCGGCACGGCCGTGGCGTGTTCCTGCGATGCTGCTGGGATTGGCACGGTGTTGTCTCCGCTCAGTCTGATTCGATCGGATTTGTCGTCGATCAACCTTTTCGCGGAAAATTAGCCGTTAGCAAAATGCATGTCAAGCACTATAGTACATAAAAACGGATTCAGGGATTCCCTAAGATGAAGCAAACTTACATTGCGGAGCTGCCAGCCGAAGCCGCCGACGACGCCTCGCGCGGCGAGCGCACCGAACGCGATCCGTTCCTGACCGCCATGGGCGAGCGCGTACGCATGCTGCGCGCGCGGCGCGGCATGACGCGCAAGACGCTGGCGGCGGAAACCGGGCTCTCGGAGCGGCATCTGGCGAATCTGGAGTCCGGGGTGGGGAATGCCTCCGTACTGGTGTTGCGGCAGATCGCGACCACGCTGAACTGCCCGCTCGCCGAGGTGATCGGCGACGTCACGACATCCTCTGCGGAATGGCTCCTGATCCGCGAGTTGCTGCAGGGGCGCGATCCGGCCGCCTTGCAGCGCGCGCGTGTGGCGCTCGCGGAGATGTTCTCGCACACGAGCGCCGACCCGCACCGCAACGAGCGCATCGCGCTCATCGGGCTGCGCGGCGCGGGCAAGTCTACGCTGGGGCGCATGCTCGCGCAGGAGCTGAAGGTGCCGTTCGTCGAGCTGACGCGGGTGATCGAGCAGCTGGCGGGCTGTCCGCCTTCGGAAATCCATTCACTCTATGGCGCGAGCGCTTATCGTCGCTACGAGCACCGGGCGCTGGAGGCCGTGATCGCGGAGCACCCTCGCGCCGTGATCGCCTCGCCGGGCGGCCTCGTTTCCGAGCCCGCCACGTTCAACGTGCTGCTCGCGCATTGCTTCACGGTCTGGCTGCAGGCCGCGCCCGAAGAGCACATGCGTCGCGTCGTGGCGCAGGGCGACCTGCGGCCCATGTCGGGCAACTCGGGCAACAGCGAGGCGATGGACGACCTCAAGCGCATTCTGGCTGGCCGCAGCGAACTGTATGGCCGCGCCGACATGACCTTCGACACCAGCGAAAAGACGCTCGCTGACGCTTACCTGCAACTGCGTGACCGGCTCGCCGCCCGGCTGGCCGCGGAGGCGCCCCGCATCGAATGAGTGGCGGGCGCGGACCGCGGCATCGCGGGTTTACCCCTTGCATGCACTAAAATGCATTAATGTGCTTTACACGAGCATTCCATTGCACTATCGTTCATTGAAACGATGTGTAGACAGGAGACGCTCATGGCCGCAGCCGAAACCGCCGTCGCCCCGCAGCGGGTCGATTACCGCACCGATCCCTCGCAGTACCGGCACTGGAAGCTCACGTTCAATGGCGCGGTGGCGACGCTCGGAATCGACATCGCCGAAGACGGCGGCATTCGCGACGGCTACAAGCTGAAGCTGAACTCGTACGACCTCGGCGTGGATATCGAACTGCACGATGCACTCCAGCGCATTCGCTTCGAGCATCCGGAAGTGCGCACGGTCGTGCTGACCAGCCTGAAGGACCGCGTGTTCTGCTCGGGCGCCAACATCTTCATGCTCGGCCTCTCCACTCACGCCTGGAAGGTCAACTTCTGCAAGTTCACCAACGAAACGCGCAACGGCATGGAAGATTCGTCGCGCCATTCGGGCCTGAAGTTCATTGCGGCGGTGAACGGCGCGTGTGCAGGCGGCGGCTACGAACTCGCGCTCGCCTGCGACGAGATCATGCTCGTGGACGACCGCTCGTCGTCGGTGGCGCTGCCGGAAGTACCGCTGCTCGGCGTGCTGCCGGGCACGGGCGGCCTCACGCGCCTCACCGACAAGCGCAAGGTGCGCCACGACCGCGCCGATATCTTCTGCACGGTGGTGGAAGGCATTCGCGGCGAGCGTGCGAAAGCCTGGCGTCTCGTGGACGACGTCGTGAAGCCGAACCAGTTCGGTCAGGCCGTGCAGGCGCGCGCGCTCGAGCTGGCCGCCGCGAGCGATCGTCCCGCAGACGCGCGGGGCATCGCGCTCCCGCGCATCGAACGCGTGCAGCACGACGGCGGCCTGAGCTATGCCACTGTCGATGTCACGATCGACCGCGCGAAGCGCACCGCGACGTTCACGGCGAAAGCGCCCGCCGCGGCACCTGTTTCGGATATCGAATCAATCGTCGCCGCCGGTGCATCGTGGTGGCCGCTGCAGTTCGCGCGCGAGCTCGACGACGCGATTCTCTCCATGCGCACCAACGAACTCGACATCGGCACGTGGATTCTCAAGACCGCAGGCGACGCGCGCACCGTGCTTGCCGCCGACGCCGCGCTGCTCGCTCACCGCGACCACTGGTTCGTGCGCGAGACCATCGGCATGCTGCGCCGCACGCTCGCGCGCATCGATGTCTCTTCGCGTTCGCTGTTCGCGCTGATCGAGCCGGGCTCGTGCTTCGCCGGCACCTTCGCCGAATTCGCGTTCGCCGCGGACCGTACGTACATGGCCGCGCTGCCCGCGAACGAAGACGAAGAACCGGCCATCACGCTCTCGGAAGCGAATTTCGGCCTCTACCCGATGGTCACGCATCAATCGCGTCTCGCGCGGCGCTTCTATGAGGAAACCGAACCGCTCGATGCCGTGCGCGCGAAGATCGGCGAAGCGGTCAAGCCGGTCGAGGCGGAGCGCCTGGGCCTCGTGACGGCCTCGCCCGACGACATCGACTGGCCCGACGAAATCCGCCTCGCACTGGAAGAGCGCGCGGTCATGTCGCCCGACGCGCTCACGGGCCTGGAGGCGAATCTGCGCTTCAACGGGCCGGAGACGATGGAAACGCGCATCTTCGGGCGGCTCTCCGCGTGGCAGAACTGGATCTTCAACCGGCCCAACGCCGTGGGCGAGAAAGGCGCGCTCAAGGTGTACGGCAAGGGCAGCAAGGCGCAGTTCGACGTCGCCCGCGTTTGATAGCTGTATCCGCCAAGGCGTTTGCCACAAGGAACCGCAATGTCCACGATCAACTCTACGATTAACTACGGCGAAAAGATCCCGAACAACGTCAATCTCGCCGACGACCGCGCGCTGCAGCGCGCGCTCGAGCAGTGGCAGCCGAACTTCCTCTCGTGGTGGGGCGACATGGGGCCAGACGGCTCGCACGGCTACGACGTGTATCTGCGCACGGCGGTGAGCGTCGACGCGGGCGGCTGGGCGCACTTCGATCACGTGAAGATGCCTGACTATCGCTGGGGCATCTTCCTCACGCCGGGCGATGCGGACCGCAAGATCCATTTCGGCGCACACAAGGGCGAGGCCGCGTGGCAGGACGTGCCGGGCGAACACCGCGCGAACCTGCGCCGCATCATCGTCACGCAGGGCGACACGGAGCCCGCCTCGGTCGAGCAGCAGCGCCATCTCGGCCTCACTGCGCCCTCCATGTACGACCTGCGCAACCTTTTCCAGGTGAACGTGGAGGAAGGCCGGCACCTGTGGGCGATGGTGTATCTGCTGCATCGCTACTTCGGCCGCGATGGACGTGAGGAAGCGGAAGCATTACTGGAGCGCCGCTCGGGAGACGACGACAACCCACGCATTCTCGGCGCGTTCAACGAGAAGACGCCCGACTGGCTGGCGTTCTTCATGTTCACGTACTTCACCGACCGCGACGGCAAGTTCCAGCTTTCGGCGCTGTCCGAATCCGGCTTCGATCCGCTCGCGCGTACGACGAAATTCATGCTGACCGAAGAGGCGCATCACATGTTCGTCGGCGAATCGGGCATCTCGCGCGTCGTGCAACGCACCGCGCAGGTCATGAACGAGGTGAAGACCGACGACGTGAACCGCTTGCGCGCCGCGGGCGTGATCGACCTCGAAACGATCCAGCGTTACCTGAACTTCCACTACTCGGTGACGATCGACCTGTTCGGCGCCGATCACTCGTCGAATGCCGCGACCTTCTATAGCTCGGGCCTGAAGGGTCGCTACGAAGAGACCAAACGCGACGACGACCATCAGCTCGAAGGCCAGCAATACCGTTTGCTCGACGTGCAGGACGGCAAGCTCGTGGAGCGTGAAGTGCCGATGCTCAACGCCATGAACGAAGTGCTGCGCGACGACTACATCAAGGACTCGATTGCGGGCGTGAACCGCTGGAACAAGGTGCTGGAAAAAGCTGGCATCGATGCTCGCCTCACCGTGCCGCACAAGGCGTTCAACCGCCAGATCGGCACGTTCGCGGGCGTGCGCGTGTCGCCGGACGGCCGCGTGATCGGCGAGACCGAATGGGCCGCGAACGAAGCGAAATGGCTGCCCACGGCGGAAGACCGCGCCTATGTGGCCTCGCTCATGGGCCGCGTGATCGAGCCGGGCAAGTTCGCCAACTGGATCGCTCCGCCGGCCATGGGCATCAACCGGCAGCCCGTCGATTTCGAATACGTGCGCTTTAACTGAGGGGAGCGGCGGCGCGCAGCCACGTGTTCGCGCGCCGCGGTGGGAGACAATCATGAACGGTCCGCTACCCGTGGAAATTATCAGGCAACACCTGATCGATCCTGAAATCTGCATACGCTGCAATACGTGCGAGGAAACGTGCCCTGTTGACGCGATCACGCACGACGGCACCAACTATGTGGTGAAGGCCGATGTCTGCAACGCCTGCATGGCGTGCGTGCCGCCGTGCCCGACCGGCGCGATCGACAACTGGCGCAACGTGCTCAAGACCGAGACGTACACCATCGACGAGCAGTACACGTGGGACGAACTGCCCGCGCACAATGCATCGGTGGGCGCGCCGGTCGAAACGCAGGAATCGAGCGGTGTGGCCGGCGAGGCGCAAGCGGCGCCGAATGCCGCCGATGCGCCCGTGGGCGGCTCCGACGTGCTGCGTGGCTCGACCGTGCCGCCGTGGTCGGCGGCGCGCCCCTATGTCCAGCTCTACACGCACAAGGTGCCGACCACGGCAACCGTGGTCGGCAACTATCGCCTCACCGACGACGCCACCGAAAGCGATATCCATCACATCGTGCTCGACTTCGGCACCATGCCGTTCCCGGTGCTGGAAGGCCAGTCCATCGGCATTCTGCCGCCGGGCGCGACCCTGGAAGGCCGAGCCCATCACGCGCGCCAGTACTCGATTGCGAGCCCACGCGACGGCGAGCGCCCCGGCTACAACAACGTTTCGCTCACGGTGAAGCGTGTGACGCGCGATCACAGCGGCAACGCAACCGATGGCGTGTGCTCGAACTATCTCTGCGATCTGAAGAAGGGCGACGTGGTGACCGTGATCGGGCCGTTCGGCAATACCTTCCTGATGCCGAACCATCCGAACTCGCATCTGCTGATGATCTGCACGGGCACCGGCTCCGCGCCCATGCGCGCGATGACCGAATATCGCCGCCGCCGCAGGCTCAAGGGCGCGACCGGCAAGCTCATGCTTTTTTTCGGCGCACGCACGCAGCAGGAATTGCCTTACTTCGGACCGCTGATGAACCTGCCGAAGGATTTCATCGACACGAACCTCGCCTTCTCACGTACGCCGGGCCAGCCGCGGCGCTATGTGCAGGACGTCATGCGCGAGCGCGCCGTGGACGTCGCGCAACTGCTCAAGGACGGCAACACACATGTCTATGTTTGCGGATTGAAGGGCATGGAAGATGGCGTGCTGCAGGCGCTCCAGGAAATCGCCGAAAAACACGGCATGGGCTGGGAGGCATTGTGGGATCGTCTCAAGCGGGAAGGGCGGCTGCATCTCGAGACGTATTGAAACGTCCGCTGCAATGAATCGAGGCCTGAATCGAAACACGCGAGAAGCTCGCGAAAATTTAAGCACGATCGTTCTAAAGGCGTTACGATGGCGCATCGCACAGGCGCGCACAGCCGCAAACCGACGCGCGCCATAGACGGAGACTGCCTCGATGAACCTCGTTGCTGAAATGCCCGCCGGCCTGACCGGCGTCGAACAGTTGCAGCACTTGCTGCATGGAAGCCGCGGCCCGGCCATTGGCGAAACGCTTGGCTTCAGGCTTGTCGAAGTCGAAGAGGGCCGCGTCGTGTTCGAGGGCACGCCCGGTCTGCACCTGTACAACCCCATCGGCACGGTGCACGGCGGTTATGCGGCCACGCTGCTCGATTCCGCGTGCGGGTGCGCGGCGCATTCGCGGCTCAACGCGAGTCAGGGCTACACCACGCTAGAGCTAAAGGTCGCGTACCACCGCCCCATGACTGCCGACACCGGTACCGTGCGCGCGGAAGGGCGCGTGCTCAGCATCGGCCGCCGCGCGGCCTTCACGGAGGCCAGCATCACGGATGCACAGGGCAAGCTTTACGCGTCCGCCACCTCCACCGTGCTCGTGTTCGACCGCTGACTCAACGAGACCGGAGCGAACTAGATCGCCGCGCGCGCCTTGTCCTCGATGAGCCGCACGAGCGTTTGCAGCATCCGGTTCGCAGGCGTGGGCACGCCCAGCGCCGTGCCGCGCTGCACGACATAGCCGTTGAGGTGATCGATCTCGCTGAGCTTGCCGCGCGCCAGATCCTGCGCCGTGGACGAGTATTGGCCCGGCATGGTCTGCGCGATGCGCGTCACGGCGCTGTCCATGTCCGGCGGCAGCGTCACGCCGTCTGCGTGCGCGACGGCCATGCATTCGCCCACGATGTCGCGCATCGTCTCGCTCACGCCCGCACCCTTCACGAGACGCCCATAAGGCAATTGCGTGATCGCCGAGAGCGCGTTGTACGCGCAGTTCACGATCAGCTTCGCCCAGAGCGCACCGCGCACATTCGGTGAGATTTCCGTGGGCACGCCTGCGTCGATGAGCGTGCGCGCAACGGCGTCGCTCGCGCGCGAAGGCTCGATCACCAGCTCGCCGCGGCCGTGATGGCGTACGTGGCCGGGCCCCACCATCTCCGTGGCGACATAGACCACGGCGGCCGCCACGTCCTGCGAGATCACCGTGCGCAGGCGCTCTGCGTTATCCGCGCCGTTCTGCAGCGTGAGCACGAGCGTGCCGGCGCCAAGATGCGGTTTGATCGCGGCGCCCGCGCTTTCGGTATCGGTCGACTTCACGCAGAACAGCACGAGGTCCGCGCCCGCCACGGCGGCGGCTTCGGTGCTAGCAGTGAGATGCGGCGCGCCGATGCGCTCGTCGAACTGCTGCGCTTCGAGGCGCAGTCCGTCGCGCGTAATGGCCTCGACATGCTGGGGCCGGCCGATCAAGACCACATCGTGTCCCGCGCGAGCGAGCATGCCGCCGTAAAAGCAGCCTACTGCGCCTGCGCCCATGACGGCGACTTTCATTTGCGTCTCTCCTGTGTGGCGTGCTTCGTTGCCTGAAATGTCCCGCGGCGTGCCGGTGCGCTCAGCGCAGCTCGAAGCCGAGCGCGTTGAGCGCGTCGCGCAGGCGGTCGCGGCCGTGCAGCGACTCGCGGCTGCGCCAGCGCGCGAGCGATCGCACGGCCCAGCCTGCCGCGCTCAATCCCTGGGCGGTCTGGAAGCCGCCCATGACTTCGTCGTACTGCGCAATCGCGGCCGCTTGCGACGGCGCGTCGTATTGCTCGCGATGGAGCACGACCTCCTGCGGCAAGCGCGGCTTCACATCCGCAGGGCGCGTTTCGTCGGGATAGCCCACGCACATGCCGAATACCGGGAGCACGCGCGGCGGCAGACCCAGTTCCGCGGCAACCTGCTCAGGCTGATTGCGGATGCCGCCGATATATACGGCGCTCATGCCGAGCGATTCGAGCGCGACCACGGCGTTTTGCGCGGCGAGCGCCGCGTCGATCATGCCGACGACCAGCGTCTCCATGTAGTGCAGACCTTCGACGCTCGCCCCGCTGCGCGCGCCGGCCGCTTCGAGACGCGAGAGGTCCGCGAGCCACACGAGAAAGAGCGGTGCTGCGCGAACGTGCGACTGGCCGCCCGCCAAGTCGGCGAGGCGCGCACGGCGTTCGGGGTTTTCGATGGCAACCACGCTCCACGTTTGCAGGTTCGACGAGGTCGATGCCGATTGCGCCGCGGCGATCAGCGTTTCGAGCGTGCCGTCGGGCAGCGGACGGTCCGCGTAGTTGCGCACCGAGCGGTGCGTGAGCAGCGTGTCGAGCGTATCGTTCCAGGCCGGCAGCGGCGCGGACCACGGCGTGCCATAGCGCGCTTCGAGGGCGCGTACAGCATCGGCGAAATCGGCAGCGGGTCGTGCGGGCGTGGTGACGGTGGACATCGGGTTTCTTCTCCGGCAAATGACAGTGGATTCGTGGCGCTGAAATTCGGGGCACCAGGCGCCGTATGGTACATGGCCCGCCCGATCCGCGCAGGCGTTCACCGGCGCGGGCCCACGGACCCACGGGTGCGCCAGCAGAGTTCGTGCGTGACCGGTATCATCAGAGGCTGCGCATGCGTTCGAAAGCGACCTGCTTCGTGCGGCGGCGCCATCTTCCGCTTCCCCCTGTCTTCGGCAGCCCTGTCTGCCCCTTCTTCCGGGAGGCCTTCCCATGTCCGTTGATTCCCCGAATGCGTCGCCGGTCTGGTTCGTGACCGGCTGTTCGACCGGCTTTGGCCGCGAGCTCGCCCGCGCCGTGCTCGCGCGCGGCTGGCGTTGCGTGGCAACCGCGCGCAACAAGGCGTCGCTCGACGATCTCGCGCCCGAGGCCGGCGATCGCCTGCTGCCCGTCTCGCTCGATGTGACCGACGCCGCGCAAATCGACGCCGCCGTCGCGGCCGCGCAACAGCAGTTCGGCGCGATCGACGTGCTCGTCAACAACGCGGGCTACGGCTATCAGAGTTCGATCGAGGAGGGCGAGGAACGCGAGATCCGCGCACAGTTCGATGCCAACGCATTCGGCCTGTTCGCGCTCACGCGCGCGGCGCTGCCTGGCATGCGTGCGCGCCGCAAGGGCCACGTCATCAACATTACGTCGGTGGCGGGGCTCGCGGGCTTTCCGGGTTCTGGCTACTATGCTGCCTCGAAACACGCCGTGGAGGGATTCTCCGATTCGCTGCTGTCCGAAGTTGCCCCGCTCGGCATCAAGGTGACCTGCGTGGAGCCGGGGCCGTTTCGCACGGACTGGGCAGGCCGCTCGCTCGTGCAAACGGCGAGCCGTATCGACGACTACGCCGAAACGGCGGGCGCGCGTATGCAGCGCACGGCGCAAGGCAGCGGGCATCAGCCGGGCGATCCGGTGCGCGCGGCGCAGGCGATGATCCGCATCACGGAAACCGAAAAGCCGCCGCGGCATCTCGTGCTGGGCGCATTCGGCGTGGATGCGGTGGCGAACCGCTTGCGCGCGGCGCTGGCCGATATCGAGGCATGGCGCGAGGTGAGCCTCGGCACGGACTATCCGGCGGGGAGTTGAGCCGGCGGCTCACGCCGTTGCGATCAGCAATGTGCCCGTTGCCACGAGCGCGCCGCGCCAGAGCCAGTCGAAGTTGATCCAGCCTCGCCGCAGCACGCCGAGACCGAGATACTCGTAGGCGAGCAGCGCGATGACGGCCGTGGTGGCGAGCGTCGTGGCGGTATGCAGCGCGGTGAACGCGAACGACAGCGCAAGCGGGTTCGCAAGGCCCGCTGCGCCGGCCGCTCCACCGCACAGCGGCAGCATGGCGGGCATCAGCATGAGCCCCGCGCCGTGCAACGTGGCCATCAACGCAGACCACGCCGCGAGCCCGGCAAAGCCCACGGTCATCCCCACGCGCACGCGGTGCCGGTGCCCGTACGCGTACTGCCACGCGGCCCACGCGACCAGCAGCGCGCCCAGGCACGCGTGCAGCGCCGCGCCGGGCAGATGCGCGCCGAGCGCCGCGGTGGAACTCGTGAACTGCAGAATGGACGCGGCGTGACCGAGCGCGATGGGCGGCAAGGCGAGCAGCAGCGCCGTTCGGCTCCCGCGCTGCAGCCCGAGCGCGGTCGCGAAGAGCCAGCCCATCGCCGGATTCACGCCGTGAAAGACGCCGCTGCCCACCACGGCTGCCCAGGCGCCCCAGTGCGCGCCGAAGACCTCCTCCATATCGTGCTCCGCGCTTATGGGTAGCAGTACGAATCGGATGAGCAGTCGCCGCCTTCGAGCCGGATCTGGTGCGGCCGGTGCGACTTCGGCCATTCGACGAAGAAGCGCTCGTCGAATTCGAGGCCGCCTTCGGGTGCGGCGTCCAGCTTCACCATCCAGCCGTCGATGCCTTCGGGATAGAACTGCGCGTCGATCGCGCCATAAAGCGAGTTGCTGAAATAGACGCGCCGGCCGTCGCGGCTCACTTCGACCATTTGCGGGCCGCCGTTCAGCGCGCGCTCGGGCGCAAACGGATGCGCCGCGCGCGCGGCGATGCCGCCGATACGCACGCAACCCGTCAGGCGCGCGTTCTCAGGGTCCGACACATCGTATTGGCGCAAATCGCCCGTTCCCCAGCACGCCGCGTAGAGGAAGCGGTCGTCGAGCGAGAGCGCGATATCGGTGACGAGCGGCGGCACCGCTGCAAATCCCTTGAGCATGGGCGGCAGATGCTCGGGATCGGCCGGCTCGGCCGGAATTTCGATGATCTTGCGTGCGGCCCACTGGTCGCCGTCGAGATACCACTGCCAGATCGAGGCCGAGAGGTCCTTCAGACTGATCACGGAGTTCACGAAACCGTAGGGGCGCGTGGGATTGTGCGCGGGGCGCAGCTCGAACACGAGCTGGTTTTCCGCGCCGAAGTCGAGCACCTGCTTGTGCTGGCGCGTATGCAGATCCCAGAAGTGCAGGCGATGGCCATACTGGCCGCCGAGCAGGACCTCGGGCACGAGGCCGTTTTCGAAAGTCGCGGGCAGTCCCCACTCGCTCGTCACGAGCGTGTCGTAGCCGAGGTGCCACCAGCCGTCGTAGGCGAGCTGCTGCGGGCCGCGGTCGATCTCCCACTGGCCGAGAATATCGAAGCTCTCGTGGTCCATCAGGAAGACGCCGCCGGGCGCCTCGCCTTGCGCGTTCGAAAGCGACGTCACATAAATGCCATCCGGCCCGCAATGCACGGTGTGCGGGCGCGTGTAGCCCGCGCGCTGCGCGACGCTCTCGGGCTCGTGCACGCGCGCGATATGCGGGCGGCGCGCGTCAGGCTTGGTGTCGACAATATGAATGCGCGAGGAGCGCAGACCGGGCACGATGAGATAGCGGCGCTCGGTATGCGCGTGGGGGGCGTTGGGGCACAGGCACGAACTGCAGGCATTCCAGCCGAAATGGTGGAGCTCGTCGCCGACGTTGGGCATTGCCAGCCGATGCACGATGCGCCCGAAATCCGGCGAGCGGGGGTCCAGATCGACCACGTCGAGCGAATCGGGCACGCTGCGCGTGGGGTCGAAGCTGGCGACGTATGCCAGTGTCTCCGCTGGGGCTTCGCCTGCCATGCGCGCAGACGGGTAGAAGGTCGGGTCCGGTTGCCACGTCGCCATTGCTGCCCCCTCATCGAAGATTCGGAAGAGCCCCTATCATGCATCAGAGTGGCACAGTGCGTTGCATACGTGTTCCATATTCCATCCGGATAGAAGCTTATGCATTGGAGCAGTGAAAACCGATTAGGTGCGCTGCGGGAATAGTAAATTCGCTTTTGCAGCATTTATTCGCGACGCCAACGTTCCTAGACTTGTACTCAACGGATGCAGACAAGCCGCTGCGCCGATTTCAAGTTACTGGAGGTTAGTCATGAGAACGCTTATCAAGGCCGTTGCGATCGCTGCGGTGCTTGCAGTGCCGGCCATTTCATTTGCACAGTCGCAAGGCACCAATGGTCCTGTGACGCGTGCGCAGGTGCGTAGTGAGCTGAAGCAGCTCGAAGCCGCGGGTTATCGTCCCTCGGTGAACGACCTGTATTACCCCGCGGATCTGCAACAAGCCCAGGCGCGAGTGAACGCACAAAACGGTGGGGCCGTTGCGCACGCAACCGGCTATGGCCCGGCCACCAGCGGCTCTTCGGAAAGCGGTGCACGTACCGACGGCGCGGTTAGCAGCTATTCGCCGCCGGTATATAACGCGCACTGAGTTTTAGGGCGGCAGGAAGCCGATTCATACCGCATGAAGATAATCAGCCCGCGACGGCACGAAAGCGCCGTCGCGGGCTGATTCATTTGCTGCCTGCTTACACGGCGCACATATCGGCCGCTTTTCGTTTTAGTCGTGCGGCGCCCCACGCTCGCCAATCCACTTGCGTGTCGACTCGAGGATCTCATTCGATAGCACGGGATCGTCGCACAGCCGCGCAAGCACGACCGCGCCCACCATCGCGGCCCAGCCGCCAATGGCCGCCTGACGCGCGGCTGCCGCATCGTTTGAGTTCATCCCCGCACTGAAGCGCTCGATCTGCAGAGCGTCAAAAGGTGACCTCGACGCCAAACGCATGTGAGATTTCAATCAAGCCCGGTGGGGCGGGCAGCGGCTTCGAATGTGACACGATATCGGCTCCTGATGACTGTTGCAGCGTGAATTCGCGACGCCCGGTGCAGAGGGTCAATCGACCGGTGATCTCAAAACACATCGGACCGGCCTCACGACCCAGTGGAAGCCCCCGATGGTTCTCGCCAAAATGCCTTGGATTTTCAAAGATAAAACGATTGGGTGGAAACGGATATGGGCGGCAGTGTGACGTTAGCTCACGGTGACGGCATGTCGCCGCCCACTCAACGTCCCCGCGATCAAGCAGGGCTGCAATAGGCAGCGTAAGAGCCGCAGCTTCCTGTGGGTCATCTGCAGTTTGTGGGCAGACGCATCAATCGCGGCGATTCCAGTCATCCCTCGCATCGATCTCATTGACGTATTGCCATGACAACATGGCTGCCTACGTCGCTTGTGTTCTGTGAGCCGCGGATGAATTTTCCCGCGAGCATTCCTCGCGCAACCCATGCGTGTCCCGACATGACACACCCTGCTTCATTTCGCAGTTGATATTTCGTCTGGGAAAAACGAAAAAAGAGACGTGGTTCAACTCCGAGAAATTTTGCCGCGGCTAGCGGTCACGATTGAGCTGCGGGGGAGAATCACCCGGTGGCTTCCTCGTCGCGCGGCATCGCCGGAAGACATGGAGCCGGATTGATACACCAATTGAGGCAGGGAACATGATGAAAGAACCCGATCCATCGACGCTGGCCAGCGTGAAGAGCGCTGCCGTGACGCCATCTCACCTGGCTGCTCCCGATCTGCGATTGCAGCGTGCCGAAACCGAAGTCCGTCGGCTGACCCGATGTATGGAGACAAAGGACCGGCAGCTCGGCGAGCTACGCAAGGCACTTGCGCATTCGGCGACCGTGCACTATTCGGTTGAGGATCGCCTGCAGCGCGAACTGGATTGCCTGCGGATCATGATGCCGGCTGAAGTGTTCCGGATGCCGTCTGGCGAGTCCGGTAGCGAGCGATCAGACCATGGCATCGCAGTGCGACTGCCGTATGTGACGTCAACACTGTCAGTCCTCTTCGATGCAATGTGCATGTTCTGGGCAGACTGCGATCACGATCATCCGCCGAAGTCAGCGACTGTCGCGCACGCGATCGATGAGCGCCTGGGATTGAGTTCACAACCGAATGGAGAGGCGTCACGCAGTGCTCAGGCATATGCGTCGGCGATCCGACCGGACTGGATGAAGGAGACCGACAACCGGCATCATTGTCGGCCAGCAGCGCCGCGTTGATGCAAGGATCCAGTCATCTGGATTGAAGCTTGCGTGCGCGCTGTACGGTTGTCGCAAACTGCGATAAGCGCTTCGTCCGTGACGTGTACAGAGCCCGCGCGCGCTTCAGGGCCATCTGGATGACCCGGGACGCCAGCCTCAGGGAGCGGGAACTGTCCGAAGCGGGTGATTGAGTTCTGCAGCGTGCCAGGATTGCACTGGAGTTTCTCAAAGGTAGCAGAATCCAGATCGATTGCACACGCAACGATGCCGGCATGGCCAGGCGACGCTCCTGTGCCGATATTGTGCAGTTCGAGGCCGTAGCGGCGGTACAGGCGCGCAACGGCGTGCGAGACGACGCCGATCACCCGCGTTGCGCCGAAGGAGTGGGCGAGCGAGATCGCGAAGGGGAACAACGACATGCCTGAGGTCGAGCCGGTGCGGTGGTCCGGCAGCCCGGATCCGGCAAATCGCGACATCTCCCATATCGAAGTTGACGATGGCAGGGTATCGCCCGGGTGTGCAAGTTCCGGGAAGACGTCACGGAGCAGATAGGGTCCTGTTGTGGGCATCAGTCGGGCACATCCACAGACCTCGCCGTGTGGCGACAATGCGACCAGATGGACCGTAGCGTTTCCGTCGAATTTATCCCACTCGCTCGTGGCGTCGTGGGCCACGCCAGGTATTTCCCAGTGCAGTCGCTGGACGAAGACACGGTAGCGGAAGGTTCCGAGGCGGCGACTGATATGTGGTGGCAGGTCGTCGAGTCTGCCCGCAACGATATATGGCATGGTTTCCTCCTTGCGTAGGGCTGTGGACGTTGAGCGTTGACGCGAAGCTATCAGCGAGTCAGCGATCCGCAAACCCGGAACATTGGGAGGGTGCAGGGGCTGGCATGCGGGCAGCCACCCGGGCGGGCATGCGCAGTTGTCCTCGCCGCGTGTGCGCGGTGAGGCGCGGTAAGCGTGGTTGTGCCAGGGGAAAAGGAGAATTCAGGGTTCCACGAGGCCCTGCACGGCCGCGTTGACGGCAGCGGCCGTCCTGCAGTTGCAGTTGAGGGCCTTCATCGCCTCTTCGATGTGATAGTTCACGGTGTAGTGAGAAATGCCAAGAATGGACGCGATTTCAGACGAGGTCTTTCCGCGCGCAACCCAGGTCAGACATTCGCGCTGACGCGGTGTCAGGAAGTGCGATGCCTTTCTTGAAGGTTTTCGCGTGAGTCGATGCAGTTCGAAGTGAAACTGCGTGCTGGCAAGGTAAGCCAGCCGTGAGTTAGCCGCGTCGTTGACGCAATGCAGAGGACCCGAGAGATTGAACAGCAGAATGCTGCCGCCGGGCTGGTGGACGGGAATGCTGAGTCCGCCGCCCAGTCCAGCCTCTCGTGCTTCGTCGAGCACACGGCGCTCAGCCTTGCTCAGGCCAATGATGTCGTGCCAGCGGTAGGGCGCCGAGTGGGTAAAGGCGGCCCGGTGAACGGGATCAGTGGATGCGTAGTCGAGGCGCTGGTAGTGACGGACCCATTCGTCGGGGTAGTGAGCGCAGACCATCTCGAATGCGGTTCGCTGGTGACAGGCTGAACGGCTTCGGGCAATGCGGCTGATTACGTAGTAAGGGAATCCGAGCGTATCGACCGTATTGCCGAAAGAATGGACGAGGGTGGGTACGTCGGCGGCATATGCAAAGTGCATCAATGGTGCCGGCGTGCCACCCTGCACGCGATCAGGCGTTACGACTGAATGGCGCGCAACCCCGTTCGAACGACGTCGAGACAGACGTTTCATGTTTGCTACCTCGGCGCCGCCCCACAAAGTCCGGAACGCCAGGTGCCCCTTGAGAAGGGAACCCGCGCGCAACGATAGCGCGGTTCATGCGACACGCATTTCCGGGAGGGAGGGGCCAGTCAGAGGTCCGCATACGATTGCCGGGATGCGGCATCCGGCACGGCTAACCGTGTGGTATCTGCAAATGTTGCCGTTAACCGTTTCGTACATATTATAGATGGCCGGTGAAAAGTTCCATGGGTAGTGATGCCGATCGTGAACGGCGCTTCGGTTCATGGTGATCGTGCCGCGTTGCGTCGGGGCCAGCAGTTACGTGCTAGGTTCGCCGTCGCCCTCACAGTCGCACTCACAGTGACCTTAGCGGCACAGCAGTGCTGCTGCACAAAACCCGCCGATTCCCCGTGCAAAGAGCAGGAACGGCCTGCCGGGAATCAACCCACCGCACTGCGCGAGATTGATGAACGCATCGCTGACGGTGACGTGGCCGATCCGGGAAAAATTCTCCGCGAACAACCGGTTCCGCGGGATCTGAAGCGAATCGAGCAGTCGGTGCCACGCAGGCAGATCCAGATGGTGGGGCAGGATGCGCTGGACATCGTCCAGTGACCCGTGCGCTTGCCGGGTTGCATGCCTGATCAGGTTGCGTGCGGAAAAGAAGGACTGCGCGGCCAGGCGAGGATCGTTATTTGCCAGAGTGCCTCGCCATCCCTGGCCACTGGCGTGTGTCGCGATCGCGAGCAGGCGGTTCACGGCGACGCCGCGCTCGACGAATGCAGCAAAGGCGCCATCACCCAGAATCCCCTCGGCCTGCATTAACCTTTCTGATTCGATTGGCATCGCATCGGCGCCAGCAAGCAGGACCCGCTTCATATGCGGCCGGGCGATGAACATCGCGCGGATGATGCGCAGTGCGCCGAGGGCGGATGCACAGTGCTGTTGCGCGAACGAGAAGGCTTCGGCGTTCGCGAAACCGAACCGGTCACAGAGCAGGCCGGGCAGGGATTGTGGTGGCGGCGCAATGCTGCCCTGAAACGTGTGCACGTAGACGAGGCCGTCCACGGTGTGTGGCGGGGCACCGGAGGCGAGCAGGAGCCGCTCGATCGCACTGGCAGCGAGCCCGATTGCGGTCTGCCCATCCGCGTTGCGGAAGTAGCGCATCCCAGCCTGCTCCAGGTTCAGCACGGTAGTGGTCTTCTGCCGGGTCCGCCTGGCCCAGCTCCGGATGTCGTCGAGGCGATCGGGAAGATGATAGGCGACGTGCGGTATGCCGAGATCGGGGATCATGAAGCGGTCCGGATGTCGTCGTGCTGATAGAGGGAGGGTGTGCCGTGCGCCTCCAGCAGCGCAGTGCCGACAAAGCCGCCCATTCCGTAGCCCCACAGCAATACGCGATGTGTCCGGCAATAGTCGGCGCGGCCCAACTCCTGTGCAAGGCGTACGATAGATTCGGCGGCGCCAAGATGAACGCAATCCTGATGTGGTGCTTCGGTGCACGGCCTGTCGAGCAGCTCGCATACTGCAGCGGTGAGCGATGAACTTCCCGGGTGCCCCACAACCGCGCCGATTGCATCGCGGTGAAGGCCGTGTCGCGCGAGGAGGCAATCGATCATCGATCGCAAGGTGAATGTTCGCGCATCGGCGGCTCCTGCTGCAGGACGCCTGATGCCAGCGGGAACGTGTCGGGCTGCGGCGTCGAGCAGCTGCAAGCCGCCTGTTCCGTGGTGGGTTCTCTCAACGAGGAGCGCACCGGCAGCATCTCCGTGCACGATGTCAGGTCCGCATATTCTGGAAAACGGTGGGCACCACTTTTCCGCCGCGACGATCAGTATCGTGTGCACGTCCGGCTCAGCGACGAGGAGGTCGGCCGCAAGGCGCAACGCCGTCAGGGCTGTCACGCCGTGCTGCTGGGAGACCGAAAATGGAAAGCACGGTGTGCCGATTTCCGCGCGCAGCCGTCCGGCAATCGTGGTCGAAACGTGTTGATCCAGACTGCTGTGGCAGAACATCACGACGTCGACCGGGCGTGCGTCCTGCGCACGTGTGGCACAGATCGCCTTCGCCACTTTTGCTGCGAGCCCGGAAAGGTCGGTGCCGGTTTCGACCGGTACCATACAGGACATGTTCGGTGCTGCCAGACCGGAACCGGCGAGGCGTGAACCACCGGCTTTCTCACTCGGGCATGCCTCCAGCCAGTGCCCGTACCCGGAATGCCAGGACCTCACCCAGGCATCCCAGCCGGCATGCCCGCTTGCACGCAGTGCTGACTCCATCGCCATCCACTGCGAAAGCGGTATCGCGTCTGGCACCCACGCCGCAATGGCGGTGATGACTGGCGCGTTCATGCATCACCTCCGGCTGGGATGGGGCCATTGGCGAGATCGGCAGGCAGCAGATCATAGAGGACGCGCCCAAACCGTGAACCACGCACGATGTGGCAATTCCGCTGCAGCCCGATCGCGCGAAAGCCGATCCGCTCGAGCAGGCGCCGCGAGCGCACGTTGCACTCCACGGCCCACGCCGTGATGCAGTGCAACCGGTGCGTGTCGAACGTCTCGCGCAGCAGCCCGATCGAGGCGAGAAACGTCATGTCGCGGCAGGCGGCCCGCCGGCTGTCCCGGAGTACCCAGAACGACGCTGTGCCAAAGGCATGTGCCAGATCGCTGACTGCCACAAGGCCACTTGCCACTTCATGGCCGGCCGGCCCGAACACTCGCAGGCGGTGCCGGTCACTTTGCATCATGAGCCGCACGGCCAGCACGGGAAGCGTCTGACGGCCCTGCCCAAAATCGAACCACTGGTTGATTTCCGGTTCGGCGAGCCAGGTTGCGACGTCATCCACATCGTTGCTGTCAGGTTCACGAAGCCAGCATGCACTGAAGTTTCCATCGCTCGGGTCGGAGCATTGGGTTCCCTGCGCGGGTGCTTGCGCCTGCACGTCGTGGCTCACCTGGAAACTCCTGCTGGCAAATGGCCTGAGCCAGATGCAGTGAACGTGCGTAGCGCGGCCTCGACCTTCATCAACAGCACCGCAAACCAGTGCATCGTCTGGAACCGTGCTGCCGGTGGCAGACCCTCGATGAAACCGTGGCCGCCGCAAAGCTGCACAAGCTCTCGTACAACATCCATTGCTTCAGCGCACACGTGACGGGCCATCTGCGACACCAACGCGATCTGCGCGTGTGTATCCTGCATTGTCACGGACCGCAGAAAGAGGTGGATGGTGTGCGCAGACACGAGCATGTCGGCGAGCCTGGCAGCGACAAGCTGATGGGCGACGATCGGCTTGCGAAACGTTTGTCGGGTCACGCTGTAAGTAAGGGCGAAGTTCACACTCTGCTGCACGGCGCCGGAAAGCAGCGTAGAGAGGTAGATTGCGGTGTTGATGAGCCACTGTCCTGCCAGATCACCGCCCTGGTTCACGCCCGGAGGCGCCACCAGGATCGGGGTATCACGTCCAGGCGGGGCTGTGTATCGCTCGATGGATAGCGCGCCAAGTACGGCAACAGGCGCAACCCCATGGCTATCCTGCCCTGCAGGCACCGTTGCGAGGACGAGCCGCGGACCTTTGTCGTCCATACGGATCGTCATGACCGGCGAGACGGGATGCTGACGCAGTACCCAGAGGCTCGACGCATCGACGTCAGGGATACCCAGTGCGATCGATATCGTGCCGTCAAGGTAATGCTGGATATCCCGATGAGGTAGCCGATCCAACGCATTGGCGTCGCGCAGCGTCATCAGCGCGGGGCTGCTAAGGGTGAGCTCGGCGGCGCGCTCCAGCGGACCGGCTGCGAACTGTTCAATGACGAGCGACAGGTCGTGCTGGCTGACTCCCATGCCGCCCATCTCCTGCGGCAGGATCATGGTCGCGAGGTCGAGCGTCGCAGCGAACCTGAGCGTTTCGTTCCACAGGGCAGGGTTTGGCTGTTGGTTGAGCAGGGGTTCGAGGCGTTCGTGCGCAAACTGTCGTGCGGCCGCACGTAACCCGGACTGATCGTCGCCGAGTGCCCACGACGTGGGCGTGAGACCCGCTGCGATGGATTCACGGGATGGCATGATGTTTCTCCGGATGTCGTAGCGTCATACGAGCATTTCGACGGGCTCGGGATGACTCAGGAAATGCAGCGGACTCGCTGAGCGCCCATACGCGCCCGATTGTTTCACCACGACGAAATCGCCGATGTGGGCTTCGGGAAGTTCAATGTCGTCCGCCAGACGGTCGAGCGGTGTGCAAAGGCAGCCCACTACGTGGCAGCGTTCGTGTGTGGCACCATCGGCACCGTCGGGTCGATTTCCGATGACGACCGGAAAGTTACGGCGAAGGATCTGGCCGAAGTTGCCGGAGGCGGCGAGGTGATGGTGCAGCCCGCCATCCGTGATGACGAATGTTTTGCCGCGCGAGATCTTGCGATCGATCACGCGGCACACGTAGATGCCCGCCTCCCCGACCAGGTAGCGCCCGAGTTCCAGGACAGGCGTGATTCCCGGCAGACGGTCGTACAGCCGTGGCAGCCAGTCGTGCATCGCCTCGCAGACTGCCTTGATATCGAGCGGTGTTTCGCCTGGGAAGTAAGGGATGCCAAAGCCGCCACCAAGGTTGACGAACCGCAGTGGTTTCGTCAACCCGCCCGCCAGCCGCAGGACGAGCTCAACGCTGTGTCGCTGGGCCTCGATGACCGTTGCTGCATGCAGACACTGCGAGCCCCAGAAGATGTGAAAGCCGGCGAGTGCGACTTCCCGCGCTTCGAGTTCATGCAGCAGCGCCGGCACCTGGTCCACATCGACGCCGAATGGCGCAGCACCGCCGCCCATGCGCATGCCGCTCTGTCCGACCTGGAAGTCGGGGTTGACGCGGATGGCGACGCTAGGCTGCACGCCGAGCTCCCAGCCGAGTGCGGTGACGAGCCGCAACTGGGTTTCCGATTCCACGTGCACGTTCACTCCGCAGGCGACGGCGCGCCGCAGGTCGTCGTGAGACTTGCCTGGCCCGGCAAAGCCGATTGCAGCCGGGTTGGCGTCGGCATCGAGCGCGAGGGCCATCTCCTGTGCCGAGGCGACATCGAAACCGTCGACCCGCGCGGCGAGGTACTGAACCACGGCGGGCATCGGATTTGCCTTGATCGAATAGTGCAGGCATATGCCGGAGGGCAGCAGGTTGCGCAGTTCCCGGATGCGCGCAGCGATCGCGGAGCGCTCGTACGCAAAAAAAGGTGTGCACCCGGCGCGATCAGCCAGCTGTCTCACGTCCACGCCACCGAACTGCAACCCGGGAGGCCGTCGAATGAAAGTCAGGCTCACGATGCTTTCTCCCCTGAACGGCGTGCGAGCGAGGCAAATCCAGACACGGCAACCCTGTTGCGCAGCGCCACCCGGTCAAATTTGCCGTTGGGATTGCGTGGAATCTCTGGACAACTGATGATTTCTCGCGGAACCATGTAACGTGGCAGGCGCTGCACGCACCAGTTGCGCAGGTCATCGATATCGGAGTCACCGGCCAGCACGACGAGCAGCGCAACCGCTTCGCCAAGCGCATCATCGGGGATACCCAGCGCGAGTGCTTCGACGACCATGCCGCTTGCGTGAGCCGTTTCCTCGATTTCCTCCGGACTGATCCGGTAGCCGGAACTCTTGATCTGGGCGTCGTTGCGGGCGATGAAGTAGAGAAAACCTTCGCTATCGCGTCGCACGAGGTCGCCAGACCAGACCGCCGTATCACGCGGCGCGCCGCCCGGCTTCACTTCGGGCGAAGGGCGATAGCGTTGCGCAGTCCGTGTGGCGTCATTCCAGTAGCCGAGTGTGACGGATGCGCCGACGTGTACCAGCTCACCGGGTTCGTCGGGCGTGCAAGGCGTACCATCCTCACGGACTACCAGGATCCGCGCATTGGGCACAGCCTTGCCGATCGAGTCAGGCCGCTGGTCGACCTGTGCGGGATCGAGCCAGGTGGAGCGGAATGCCTCGGTCAGCCCGTACATCAGGTACGGCATGGCACGGGGGAACAGTGTCCTGAGCTTCTGCAGCACGGGCAACGGGAGGTGACCGCCAGTGTTCGCGAAGTAGCGCACTATATTGCGCGGCCCGTCGGGCCACGTCGCGCCCGCGAGTTGCATCCACAGTGGTGGTACACCGGTGATTGCTGTGATGCTTTCGCGCTCGCATGCGAGAACGGCGTCCTGCGCAGTGAGGTAGTTCAGCAGGACCGCGGTCGCGCCAGCGGACCAGGCCGAGGTGAGCTGGCTCAGGCCCGCATCGAAGCTGAGTGGGAGAAGTGCAAGGATGCGGTCGGATGGCGTGTGACGCAGATACTCCGCGACGCTCCAGGCACCCTCAAGCAGGTTCCGGTGACTGAGCATCACGCCCTTGGGCAGCCCTGTCGAGCCGGAGGTATAGAGAAGGGCGGCAAGGTCAGTGTCAATGCACGGCGTGGACGATGCCGGAATCGAGGCGTTGCCGGGCGCGATGTTGTGATCCGGCCAGTGATGCAGCTTGAGCGTTCCTGTGCCGCAGAAGGCTGGTTCCGGCTCGTCTGTCACGATCAGCTCGGAGACTGGCGCAAGGCCTTCCGCAGCCTGCGAGCGGGCGCGCAATGCGGAGGTCACGAGACACCGCGCGCCGCTGTCGCGTAGCACGTGTGCCACCTGGTTCGGTTTCAGTAGCGGATTGACCGGGACGAACACGCAGCCCGCTGCGCAGGCACCGAGCATCGAGACGACGGTCTCGATTCGCTTGTCGAGAAAGATCGCAACGCGTTCGCCCGGAGCGACGCCGAGTGAGGACAAGGCCCACCCGAACGCACGGCTGCGTTGCAGCAATTCGAGATAGGACAGACGGCTGTCACCGCATACGAGCGCCTGCGCATCAGGTGTGCGGCGCGCTGCGGACTGCACAAGGTCAAGGAGGTTTCTCATGGGCGGATTGCGACGAGGTTGAGGGTCAATGGCGGATCACCATCGCGCCAAAGCAGCCGGCAAGTCCGCTGGAAAACAGCAGGGAGTGTGAGCCGGGTTGCGCGCGCGGCGCAGTGTGGAAGTTGATGAACGGATCGGCGCCGAACACGTGGCCGAGGCGCGCGAAATTTGCCGTGAAAAGTCGCTCCTGCGGCACGGACAGCATGGTCATGAGACGTTGCCAACCGGAGAGGTTCACGTGGTGAGGCAGCACATGGGCGAGTTCATTGGCCGTGACGCCTGCCTGCCGCAGTGCTGCACGCATCGTCGTGAATGCCGACCAGTAGTAGCGGTCATCCGGCACGGGCTGCAAGTCGTCGTCTGTGCCGCGAAAGTAACGGCCGTCCGTATGGAGGTGTAGCCCCACGATGGCGTTGCAGCCGGCGCCGCGCTCGAGCAGGATTGCGCATGCTCCGTCGCTATGCAGCGCGAGGTCCTCGATAGCGCGTAAAGGGTCACAGCCGGAGCCCATCACGTCCGCGCAGACGACGATTGCCCGATGGATGGGTCGACCTGAGACGGTGAGCACGCGAAGTACGCGGATCGCTGCCATCGGCGAGACACAGTTCTGCTGCATCACCGAGAACGCGAGCGCATGGTCCAGTCCCATGCGGGACTGGATGAATGCCGCAGTACCCGCGGGCGGTGCCAGGACGCTGCTCTGGACGGTATGGGTGTAGACGAGCGCATCGATGCTTGCCGGCGTTGTACTGGTGTCCTCGAGCAGGGCAGAAACCGCCTCACACGCGAAAGTGACGGGCGATGCCGACGCAGCGTCGTGAAACTGCTGCACACCGTTGCGCAGCAGCGCGCTCGCGCGTGCCTCGGGAAATCCGCAGCGGCAGGCCCAGGTATGTGCATCGATCGTCCGCGCGGGCAGGCTGAACGCGATGCCGGACAGCGAGAGCACGGAAGGGGTTGCCGGCTCGATCATGACTGGCTCGCGCGGTATTGGAGGATCGCGCAGCCGGCCTGTCCCTGAATGCCGGCCGACCACAGCAGGATGTGCTGTCCATCTGACGGAGCGGCCGACCGCAGCAGTGCGTCAAGCTGTGCTGGCGTGTCGGCGGCACACAGATATCCGGTCTCATCATGGTCCGGGTACCACATCGGCCTGGCTGAGAGCCGGGCCTGCGCGCTGATCCTGCGTGCCAGCGTCACGTCGATGCGCGGGGGCACGGTCCAGTCGATTACCCCGGGTGTCACGCCTGCCTGCATACACGTCTGCCCGATGAGCTCGACCACAAGCGTTTCATCGACACAGGCATTGTGGGGTGCCACGGGAGCCGAAGGCGTCCGGACGTTGACCGCGAGCACATCCCAAGCGGGACGGACGCGACGCCTGACCAGTACGGCAGCCGCACCGTCAGCCAATCCGGTTAGCGATCCGGCCAGGCGGGAAAAGGGCGGCAACCAGCGTTCGGCGCCAACGATCAGTGCACAGCGCAAGTGATCGTCGCTGTCCATCATGTCGGACACCATCCGCAGCGCAAGAAAGAAGGAAACGCCCTGCAGCTGTCCAACCGCGAACGGCGCGCCCGTCGAACCCAGTTCGCCATGCAACCGACCCGCACACGAGAGCGCGAGGTCCTGCTCGAAACTTGTCGCACAGACGATGACCTGGTCCGGCGCGACGTTGTGCCTGTCTGGACACTGTCCGACAGCTTCGCTGGCGACGATGGATGCCATTTCCGAGAGGAGCAGGTGCGGCTCGCTCGCGACATGCAGCGGCATGGCGGTGCGCGCCGTCTCCGACAAGTGTGCGACGGGCCCTGGATCTGTCACCTCGCGGCTCCAGCGCAGCGTATCGGCATACACCGATCGCATGACGGTTTCCCGCGCGGAGGAATGTGTGGCCGGCTGCTGCAATGCTAAGTCGGGCCGCACGCGCGTGTGTGGGACGTACCGTGCCGTGGCCACGATGCATGCCTGCGCGCGGACGCGGTCAGTTGCGGCGGACATGGGATTCCACGAAGGAGACGAGGTTGCCGAAACGCAGGAAGAGGTCGGCAGAGAGGTCCTCCGGCGCGAGCGTGAAGGAGAAACGCTGCTCGAGCTGTAGAAGCAGGTCTGTCATGTTCATGGAATCGACACCAACATCGAAGAGGTTCGTGTCGTCCGCGATCAGGTCCGCAGCCATGGTGCTGCCGATAGCCGACAGCAGGCATGACCGGATGGTGGCTGCGATTTCCTCGCGCCCGGGACCGTGCGTGTTATGCGTCGTCATGGGGAGTCTCCTGCCCGGATCGGTGGGCGGTGGCCATGTCAGGCGATAAGCCAGTTTGTGATTCAGGCGATAAATCAGGCGCGGCGGGGCAGTCGCAAGGCACGTCCGTGATGTCCCAGGGACGAGCCGTTGACCGCTGCGCTGCCCGCGTGATCATGAGCCGCTGCAGATCGCCGGTACCTTCCATGATGTCGAACGCCCTGGCGTCCCGGTAACCCTGCTCAAGTGACGGACAGGCTGCGATGCCGTCGATGCCGGCGAGATCCATTGCAGCGCGCGTCACCCGCGCGGCGACGCGCGAGGCAAACGCCTTGGTCATGGATGAATCCAGCGAGGTTGCAATGCCACGATCCGCTTTCCACGCCGTGCAGTGACAGAGCAGCCATGCGGCCGCGATCTGGCGGTCGATGTCGAGCAGGGACATTTCCACGCTCGCCACGTCGTGATGCCTGTTCGGGGGCGTGCCGCCTGCATCGAGCCAGGCGGCGAGGTCCGCGCGCACCCGCCGGCAGGTGCCGACCATGACTGCGGAAAGCAGTGGCCTGAAGTAGTCCCAGGAGCGTTGTGCGCCCGCGAATGCGTCGTCGAGCGGCTTTTCGTCGCCACGGGCAAGCAGTGCGTCGTCGGCTACCTCGCAGTCCGTGTAGGACAGCACGGCAAGCTGCGTGGCGCGCAAGCCTGCCATCCGCTCGATGCGCGATACGGCGAATCCCGGCGTATTGCAGTCCACTATGAACGCGCGGATACCGTAGCGGCCCATCTGCCGCTTGATCGTCGCAAACGTGATCACGCACTCGGCGCGCGCGCCGTTCGTGATGAAGCATTTTGTGCCGTTCAGGACCCAGCCGCGGCCTGCCTTGCGTGCACTGGTACGCATGGCGGTCGCGTCGGAACCACAGTCCGGTTCGGTGATGGCGAAGGCGCCCCAGCGCGGTGCGCCCGACTGGAATCGCTGGAAGAACCGGGCCTGCTGTTGCGTCGAGGCGAGCGCAACAACAGGTGGCATGGCGAGCCCCGGGCCCGGCAGCGCAAGGGCGAGGCTTGCATCGGCTTCCCCGAGGTAGGCCATCAGCGTTGCGCGCGCCAGGAGGGACTGCAGGGCCGGGCAGCCGCCATGCCGGGTCGGCACGAGATTCATGTTCAGGGCTTTGACGTCGTCTGCACGCCAGGGCGGACCGACGATCTGGCCGGTCGCATCCGATTCGAGGCTGACGGTGCGCATACGCCTGGCGAGCCCTTCGAGGTCGAGTCCGCGATCTGCGAGCGCTGCGCCGATATCGTCGACGGTGTAAGTCTGCTGCGAAGTCTGCTCGAGCCGCGTCATCATGCATTCTCCCCAGACGGGCGCATTTGCGCCCGGGATCGACATTCACGCCAACCCATCGGTGACTTTCGCGTGTCGTCTGGCAATGAGCGTAGGCAATTGGATTGGGCGTCGTCACCTCAGAACATTCGGAGGGTGTTGTATCGGGGTGGGTTCACGGGGTTGTCGTCGCGATGACGCGACGCGAATGGCCGATAATGACGTCCAGACCGAACGATGAAGGCCAACTACGGGTGGGACGTATGGCAGCGCGAAAACAGACGACAGAAAGAAAACCATTGCTTCAGCCAGACAACAAGGGACCGCGCACGACCAAGCGTGGGGATCAGGTGGCGGAGCTCATCAAGAGCCGGATTACCGATGGAAGGCTGCGACCCGGGATGCGATTGAACAAGGAGGCCGAGCTGCAGGAAATATTCAATGTCAGCCGCGGCTCGATACGCGACGCGCTCAAGGCCCTGGAGGTGCAGGGCCTCGTGCGGCTGAGCACGGGGCCGGACGGGGGAGCCACGATCACCCGCATACCCCTTGCTCGCGCTTTCCAGTCGCTGCAGAACTATCTGTTTTTCGAGAGCATCAGTCTGGAGGACATCTACGCCGTGCGGCGCGTCCTTGAGCCGCTGTTGGCAGCAGGAGCGGTGGAGCACCTGACGGAGGCGGATCTGGACGCACTCGAGCGCAGTGTGGAAGTGTGTGAGCCGTTCGCCGCGAGCCATGAACGCGCGCTTGATCAGCGCCATGAGGACATCCGCTTTCATGACGTCCTGGCTGCCGCCAATCCCAACGCGTTCCTTCGGTGCATGTGTCAGATCATCAACCAGATGCTGCATAGCCTGGTGATCGTGGCGGGCAACGTGACGCAGGATGATTACCAGGCGTTTGGCCGGCAGACTGTCGCTGCTCACCGTGCGATCCTGGATGCAGCAAGGCGACGCGATGCAGGGGCCGTGGAGCAGCTCATGACGGCGCACATGGAAGAGGCGGAAGCGCAGCTTCGGAAAGTGCATGCCGCTTTGCGGCAAAAGCTGGTCTTGGACTCAGATCTTGGTCTGCACGCCGGCAAGAAGCGCGGTTCGTGACTTAGTGTCCTGTCCCGGGTTCTGCGGGGCTGGATGTCGGTCGTGACGGGTAGCGTCACTGCGTTTCGCGGCCAGCAATGGACGAGGAAAGCGCGCGAGCCAGCTCAGCTAATGGAGCGCGCCCCAGGGCGTGTTCGAGGATGTGGCTGGCCCAGAGCACAAGCGCATCCGCATGACGGCCGCCAATGATCTGGATGCTGACTGGTAGTCCTTCCACAGTCTCACCGGCATAGACGCTTGCTGCGGGAAGCCCTAGCTGATTGCACCATGCGGTGAAGTGGGGAAAGAGTTCCTTGCTCGCTGTGACCTCCGCGAGAGGCATGGCCACGCGTGGATACACCGGGCAGATAACAAGGTCGTACCGCTCGAAGAACGTGTTGATGGTGGCGCCCAGTTCGCCTCTCTCGATCAGTGCCCCCAGCAATGCCTCGCGTGATATTGCGGCACCGGCATCAGAGTATGCCTGCAATGACGGATCGAGCGTTGCGACGTCGTTAGGCATGCCTCCGGTGAGTTGCCGGCAGCATGCCTGCCAGAGGGTGGCGTGGATCGCGTTACAGCGAGCGATACCCGGCGGATCTTCCGGATGGACCCTGGCACCAAGGCCACGGAAGGCGTCGGCGGCGCGCATGACTGCGTTGCTGACGGCGGTTTCGGGAGTGACAGCGAGCCCTAGGGATGGGCTGCACGCTATGCGAACACCTTCTGGTGCTGGCTTGCATTTCAGACCGAGTTCATAGTCACTGGCGTCGAAGGGTAACGCGTACCAGTCGCGACAGTCGGGGCGACTGATGACGGTCAGGATGCGGGCCGCATCTGCCACGCAGCGGGTTATCGGACCAACATGACTGAGTAACCCGAACGGCCCGCGGGGTGCATGCGGGACACGACCGAAGCTCGGCTTGAAGCCGAACGTGCCGGTGAAGGCTGCTGGAATCCGGATTGACCCGCCGCCGTCAGTGCCAATTGCCGCCGGCGCCATGCCGAGGCAGACCGCCGCTGCGGCGCCGCCGCTGCTACCGCCCGGGGTCCGTTGCGTGTCCCAAGGGTTGCGCGTGACGCCGGTCAGGGGGCTGTCAGTCACGATCTTGTGAGCGAAATCGGGAAGCGTGGTCTTGCCAAAGCAGATGGCGCCTGACTCGCGAAGCCTCGCGACGCACGGACTGTCGAGGGGCGCCGGGTTTTCGTCGGTGGCACGTGAGCCGTATCGTGTGGCAAGTCCGTAGACCGCGATGTTGTCCTTGACGCTGATTGGTACGCCGTCCAGAGGCCCGAGCGGTTTCCCGTGTTGCCATCGTGTTTCGGATGCGCGTGCCATGTAGAGTGCGTCCGCTGCTATCTGGCGGAATGCATTCACGGTGGGGTCGAGCTGTTCTATGCGCAGGAGCACGGCCTGCATGACTTCCACGGGGGAGGTGCTCCTCGTCTTGTAAAGAGCGTAAAGCTCCTGTGCAGTCAGATCGCAGATATCGCTGCTCATCTTGTCTCCATATTAATCATCATAAATAAAACCATAGATGTGACTCTTGCGAGTGTCAAGAATCGACGGAGAATTTTTGGGGATTAGGGTAAACGAGCGACCTGTTGACGTTGACATGCTGATACTGTCGACGTAAGTTTATGATGATTAATGCGAATGCGAACACGCTGCGACGAAGCATTAGTCTCAGCTCAGCACGTGACGCGAGTTTGACGGACATCGTGGCGTGTCGGCACGATGCTTTCCGTATGTGGTGTCGTTCGGTCTGCCCGCAGGTTGCGGTGCGTGCAGCGCGCCAGTTGTGGCGCTGTCTGCAGTTGGCTCTGAGACTCAGGAAATCTTAGTCTATTCCTGGGCGAGTTTCTCTGCGCTGGCGAGGAGGGATTTCTTCTTTTCCTTGCTGAGCCTGCCAGCAATAGCCAGCAGGTTCGCGAGTAGGTCGTCGTCCTCGTAGAGGAAGCCCGTGGGGACGAGGAGCGCCCGCGCCAGACGCTGGCTGGTCTGTATCGCGGGAGTGTGTTTGCCCTTTTCGTACTGGTTGACGCGGGCGCTGGCTGAGAATTCGTCAATACCCGCCTGGATGCCGAGCTGTTCCTGAGTTAAGCCCGAGCGCAGTCGTGCCTGTTTCAGGCGTCGGGGGAATACGGCATCAGACGTGGGTGTGTCGCGCGACATCCGGGAAGTGTCCCGGATTCGCTCAGGGATTTTACTAAGTAATTCTTAGTCGAAAGACTAAATATTACTTGGTTTCTTGCCCTTGGAGAATGCTGGTTGAGTCAGGGTCTCGGCGTTGGCGAGGAGAATCTTTTTCTTTGCCCGCGTCAGCCGGGCCGCAGTTGCGAGAAGGGTGGCAAGCAGATCGTCCTCCTCGTAGAGGAACGAAGTCGGGACGTGTAGTGCTTTCGCCAGACGTTGTCCCATCAGGAGGTGGGGCAGGTGCTTGCCTCTTTCGTACTGGTTGATGCGGGCACTGGCCGTGAACTCGTCGATGCCTGCACAAATGCCGAGCTGCTCTTGGGTCAGGCCTGAGCGTACCCGTGCCTCTTTCAGGCGTTTGGCAAAAACAGAGGATGTCGTGTGCTTGTCCGGCATCCGTTGAGTCTCTTGGAATTGCTTGCCATTTTTACTAAGAGTTTCTTAGTCTTCTTTCTAAGAAACTCTTCACTTTGAGGAGTGGGGGAACTGAAATGTGGCTCGTTTGCAGATTGAACGGACGGGGGCGAGAGCTCCGCAGACATGAAGCCGGGGAGTTGCTCGTATGACGACGATTCTCAACATTCTGAGTAGCGTGAGCGTCTTGATGCTCGTGGCGCTTGGGCTTGCGATCGTGTTCGGCATGATGGACATCGTGAACCTTGCACATGCCGAGTGGGTCACGATCGGCGCATACGCGCTGGCTGTCGCGCAGACGGTAGGCGGGCGGGATGCATTCTGGCTTGCGTTGCTGGTGGCTCCGGCTGTCGGGGCGCTCCTTGGATGGTGTCTCGAGCGCTTCATCATCCGGCTGCTTTACGACCGGCCGCTGGACACGCTACTAGCGACCTATGCGGTCAGTCTGATCGTGCAGAAGGCCCTGGAACTCATCTTCGGCACCCAGCCAATGCTCGTGTACGCACCGTTCGACGGAGCGATACCGGTCCCCGGCGGTAGCTATCCCGCCTACCGGATCTTCGTGATTGCCGTTGCGTTGACGGTCACGGCAGGGTGCTGGCTGCTCTTCGCCCGTACGCGCTTCGGCATGCAACTGCGTGCCGTCATCCAGCACCCGTCTATGGCCGAAGCCACAGGTATCGACACCCGCCGCCTGAACCGCATCGCATTCTGTGGTGGTGCGGCGCTCGCCTCGCTTGCCGGCGTGCTCGTCGCGCCGATGGTTTCGGTGGAGTCGCATCTGGGCGTCGCCTATCTCGCGAAGGCGTTCTTCGTGATCGTGCTCGGGGGCATCGGCTCGATCGCGGGAAGCATCCTGGGCAGTGTGGTCATTGGTACCGCCGAAACGCTGCTCGGCTATCGCGTCGATCCTTCCCTGGCGTCGGCAATAGTGCTGGTTCTCTCGATTGTGGTGATCCGGTTCAGGCCGCAAGGGCTGATTCCGGGATTTAGTGCGGCGCATCAGCTTCTCGGTAAAGGATAAAGCGTATGTCTGAAAAACATCCAGGTTCCCTGCGGCCATGGTTCTCACAGCCGCCTTTCGGCCGCAAGGACGTCGCGCCGCTGCTGATGTGGGGCGCAGCGTTGGCAGCCGCGGTGATCGTTCCTTTTGTTGCCAGTCCCTGGCTGCTCTCGACGGTACGCGATGCGCTGGTGATGGGGCTCCTCGCACTGAGCTATGACCTGCTCTGGGGGCGGGCGGGGATACTGACGCTCGGGCACACGACGTTCCTGGGTCTCGGTGCTTATGGATTCGCCATCGCGACCGCACAGTTCGGGCACGCGCCCGTGACAGGGCTTGCTACCGGTGTGTTCTGCGCTGCGGCTGTTGCTGCCGTGGTCGGCTATTTCCTGCTCTTTGCGGGGGTAAGGCTTCACTTCTTCGCCATCATCAGCCTGGCCGTGCTGATCGTCGCACAGCAACTCGCCGTCAGCTGGCAGTCGGTCACAGGAGGAGATACGGGCATCCTGGGTATTCCCGGGCTGTCGTTTGGCGTGGGCAGCCACACATTCGAACTTGGCGGCCCGCGCGCATCCTGGTACGCCGTGGCGACCGTTCTGCTCGCCGCAACCGGTCTGATCTGGCTCGTGTGTCGCAGTCGCTACGGCAAGGTGCTCGATGCGATCGCAACCAATGAATGGCGGGCAAAGGCCTGCGGCTATCACACGTCGTTTCACCTGCTGCTCGTCTTCGTCGTGTCGGCGGTACTTGCGGCCATCGCGGGTGTGCTGATGGCGGCCTGCTCGGGTGTCGTGGCTCCGGACGTGTTCTCGACGCTACTAGCCACGGAAGTCATTCTCTGGGTGGCGATCGGCGGCCGGGGAAGAACCGGTGGTCCCGTCGTCGCCGCTGTCGTTCTGACGCTTCTCAGGCAAACCGTTTCCAGCTACAGCACCGACGGTTGGCCCCTGATCCTGGGTGGCCTGTTTCTCGGCTGTATCCTCTTTATGCCGAACGGACTGCGTCTTCATGGATGGGTGGATGTCGCGCGCCGCGTGGCGCGAATGCCCTGGAGCCGGCCACTGGTTCATCGTGCGGGCCACGCACAGGAGGAACGGTAATGGGCGGCCAGTTTCTCCAGGGTACGGGCCTCGCGCGCGCGTTCGGTGGGATAAGCGCCGTGGCAGGTGTGGACATCGCGATTGCGCCACATGGTCTGCTGTGCGTGATCGGCCCGAACGGTGCGGGCAAGAGCACGCTTGTTGGCCTGCTTTCAGGCGCGATTGCCCCGGGTGCCGGCGAACTGTATCTCAATGGCGAGCGGATGACTGGCCGTCCGATGCACGCGTTCTGCCGCCGCGGTGTCGTGCGCAAGTTCCAGGGCACCAACACCTTTCTGACCATGACCGTGCGGGACAACCTGATGGTGGCCGGTCTGGGCGTGGCGGCGTACCGGAAGTCGGCGATGCCGGATCCCGACGCGGTACTGGAGGAAGTCGGTCTGTCGGGCCAGGCGGGCGTGCTCGCGTCGCATCTGCCGCACGGCGAGCGGCAGTGGCTCGAAATCGGCATGGCGATCATGTGCCAGCCTGCATTGCTGCTCCTCGACGAACCCGCTGCCGGTCTGTCCGCGAATGACGCGCAGCGGCTGGTGCGCCTGATCCACCGGCTACGGGAGCGTTGCGCAGTGCTCGCCATCGAACACGACCTGGGCTTTGTGCAGTCCCTGGCGTGTGAGACATGGGTGATGCACCGGGGAGAGGTGGTTCGACGCGGATCGTATGCGGAGATTGCGGACGACGAGGAGATTCGCCGTATCTATCTGGGGCGGGGGGCGACACATGCTGCGCATTGAAAACCTGTGCGCCGGATACGGCGATGTGGATGTGGTCCACAACCTCACGCTGGACGTTTTGCCGAACGAGGTGGTCGGTGTGCTCGGCTGCAACGGTGCGGGCAAGACGACCCTGGTGAAAGCGGTCATGGGGTTGCTGCCACGTGTGAGCGGAGATGTCACTTTCCTGGGGCAGCCGGTGACGGGCCTGTGCACACACGAGATCGCGCGGCACGGCATCGGTCTCGTGCCTCAGGGGCGCTGGATCTTTCCGAAACTGAGCGTGCGCGAGAACCTGCTGATGGGTACGCTGGCTGCCGGTGGGGCGGACATCCTCGACGAGGTGTTCGATTACTTTCCGGTGCTGAAGTCGCGTCTGTCGCAGCAGGGCGGCACGCTCTCGGGCGGCGAGCAGCAGGTTCTCGCCATCGCACGCGCCCTGTGCGGCCGTCCAAAACTGCTGCTACTCGACGAGCCGTCCGATGGCGTGCAGCCCAACCTGGTCGAACGTATCGGCGAAGTCATCCCGCAACTGTGCCACCGCTCGAAGCTCTCGGTGCTCCTTGTCGAACAGAACCTCGATCTCGTCCTTCAGAGCGCGCGGCGCTGCATCGTGCTCAGTAACGGTCGCCTCGTGCATGCCGGTGCCGTCGAACCGCAGCCGGGTGACAGGGGCGAACACCCGCTCGCGCGCTATCTCTCTCCGGCCGCAGAGCCCGCCGCGGATTTCCCTCAAGACATCCAGTGAACCAGTGACCTCTAGTGAGAATAAGCATGAACCGTCGTGACTTTTCCCGAAGCGTGCTGCTTGGTGCGGCCGCATCCCTTGCTGCATCAGCCGTCTCTCAGTTCGCACGTGCCGCCGTCCCGCTGAAGATCGGGCTGCTCGCGCCGCTCAGCGGTCCCCTGACGCGCGTGGGACAGACCAACCGCAACTGTGCCGCGCTGGCGGTGGACGAGATCAATGCAGCGGGTGGACTGCTTGGCCAGCCGCTACAGCTGAGCGTCGAAGACACGCAGATGTCCACGGCGGTCACGCTCGAGAAGGCGCGGCAGCTTTTCATGCGTGACAACGTCGCGATGATCACCGGCATGGTGCTGCCATCCGAGCGCGAAGCGGCGCTGCAGGCGGCAAGGGCAGCGCGTAAGCTTATCGTCTATCCGAACTTCGACGAAGGCCGGTGTGACCCGCAACTGCTCACGACCGGCCTGGCAGCGGACCAGCGGATCGAGCCGCTTATAGCCTGGCTCATGCGTGCTGGTGGACAGTCCGTCTGCGCTGTCGTCTCGGACATCGGCAGCAACCGCAAGGTGCTGATTCCGCAGCTGCAGGCGGCAGTGGCCCGTCATGGCGGGAAGTTCATCGACGTCTACTGGCTGCCCTTCGGTACGCGTGACTACGGTGCGATCCTGCAACGGGTCGCCAGCGCCAATCCGCAGATCGTATGGCACAGCATCGGGGATGACCCCGTGACGTTTGTGAAGCAGTACCGGTCGTTTGCGATGAAACCGCAACTGGTCACGGATATCGCGCACGAATCCCTCTCGATTGCAACAACCGGTGCATCGACCGGAACGATCGGCGTGTCGTCGTACTTCATGAGCATCGGTAATCCGGAAAACCAGGCGTTCCTCACGCGCTATACGGCGCGCTACGCTGATGCGCGCGATCCGCGGCTGGGCCGCTATGCCGCGGTGCTGCCGCATGGCGAGAACACGTATGCGGGTATTCGTCTGTTCGCCGAGGCCGTCAGGTCAGCGGGAAGTGTGGTTGCCGATCGCGTCAGGGCCGCGTTGCCTGCCGTCTCCGTTGCCCTGCCGCGTGGCCAGACCGGCGTGAGCCACGACGGAGGTCACGTGCTCTGCCAGACAAGGATTGGCCAGGCGCTTGCCGATAACGACTTTTCCATCCTGCAATCCACCGGCCCGGTAACGCCGGTGTGTGAAGGATAGGCATGGCTCCAGAACCTGAGATAAGGCACGTATCAATAGATAAGGACTGCGTAATGAATGAAATTTTCATGTTGAGCGCGAGTCAGCTGACTGCCGGGTTTCGGCAGCGCGCGCTCTCGCCCGTTGAGGTCATGTGCGCGGTGCTCGACCGGGTCACGAAGCTCGATCCGGTTGTCAACGCGATCTGCGCCCTCGACGAGGACGGGGCGATGTCGGCCGCCGGCGAGGCGGAACGCCGATGGATGCGTGGCGAGCCGTGTGGTCCGCTTGATGGCGTACCGGTATCGGTCAAGGATCTTGTTGCCGTAGCAGGTCTTCCGACACGACATGGATCATGGACGGCTTCGCCGGAGCGCGAAAACGCCGATGCGCCGGCCGTGGCACGGCTGCGGCGTGCGGGCGCCATACCGTATGGCAAGACAACGACGTCCGAGTTCGGCAACAAGATCGTCACCGATTGTCCGTTGACAGGTGCAACGCGCAATCCCTGGGATACACGGCGCTCGCCGGGAGGCAGCAGCGGCGGATCGGCGGTCGCGGTTGCGTTGGGCATGGGGCCGCTCTCGCTCGCGACCGATGGCGGCGGGTCCATCCGGATTCCGGCCTGCTGGAGCGGTGTGGTCGGATTCAAGCCCACGTTCGGGCTCGTTCCCGCTGGTTCGGCAACGTCATGGACGGCTCTCTCCACGTTGGGGCCGATGGCACGGAGCGTACGCGACGCAGCGCTGATGCTCGATGCGATGACGCATGAGCGTATGGGCGGAAGTTCCGTGAGGGGAGCCTGGCGCGGATACGCCGGCACACTCGACGACAGCATCGCGGGGCTAAGCATTGCCTACTGCGCTGCCCCCGCCGGCACGTCGGTGGTGTCAGACATTGCGGATTGTGTCGAGAGGGAAGCCAGGATATTTCCGACACTCGGTGCGAGGCTGGTCGAGACTGAAGTCGCACCGCTAGCGGACTTCTACCAGGACGGCCGCATGCATTCGATCCAGTGGTCCGTGTTTTTCGCACAGCGTGTGCGGCACATGGAAGAGGCAGACCGGCCACTGCTGGATCCCGACCTGAGGGCATTGGCGGAAGCAGGCGCACAGGTGGACACCGCGACGCTCGCCGACGCGCTGTTTGCCCGTCACGCGCTCACGACGGCCATGGCGGCGTTCTTCGAGCATTACGACCTGCTGCTCACACCGACGTTTCATTGCGGACCACCACCGGTTACCGGGCTGCAGGCCAATCTGCGTCAGGCACCCGTCCTGACGGCGTGGTGCAACCAGGCCGGACTGCCCGCGATATCCGTACCTTGCGGATTCGCCGGAGATCTGCCTGTCGGCCTGCAGATCATCGGACCCCGGGGAAGCGATGCGCTGGTGCTGCGGGCAGCGCGCGCTTACGAGCTGGCAAGGGGCAATTTTCCGGCACCAGCAGGGGAGCTGCAGCTTCCTGGTGACATGGGGATCGCGGCATGAACGTCCAGATTACGCGGATCGTGATTCATCTTCTTGAGCGGTGCGCGGAGCTCGGCACAGCTGTGACCCCACCGCATCGTCAGATCATCGCCGCTGCCGTGCTGAAGCCGGCCGACCTGGAGGTCGCTGGTGAGCTCAAGGCTTTGTATGCGACAGGCGCTGAACTCGGCCAGATGCTTACCGGGCGCGCGCTGCTTGCGCTCGGTTGTGCGGGGGAAGATATCCAGGGTTACGGGAAGGCTGCGCTCGCGGGCACAGGCGTGCCGCTCGAGTGGGGGGCAGCGCTCCTGCACCCGCGACTCGGCAGGGCGGTGCGCGACTGCCTGCCCGGTGCGTCCTCGATCATGCCGTCCGTCACGAAACGCGGGCCGGCGGGTGCGTGCATCGACGTTCCCCTGCACAGCGTCACAGACATGTGGAGCTTCGACCACTTCGACACGATATCGCTCTGTGTACCCGACTCGCCAGCGCCGGATGAACTGCTGGTCGCCGTTGCGCTGGCCGAGCGCGGAAGGCCGCTCGCGCGTGTCAGGCCGGGGTGACGCGCGACGAGACAACGTGCCATCAGGCACGTGAGTACGAGAAGAACATTCACAAACGACGAAGGAGAAATCATGTGCAGGGTGGTGCGGGGAAGATGTAGCAGGGGTGTCGCGGTGCTCTCGTTGTGCCTGGCTGTTGGCATGGCGCACGCCCAGTCGTCAGTGTCGCTCTACGGGCTGGCCGATGCCTTTGCCGGGGTGGTGCGTACACCTGGCTCGGCGGGCAATGCGTGGGAGGTAGGTTCCGGCGGACTGTCGACCTCGTATTGGGGCATGTCGGGGAGCGAGGATCTGGGTGGTGGCATGAAGGCGATTTTCACGCTCGAGAGTTTTTACCGGATCAACAGTGGCCAGTCCGGCGCGTTCAACGGGCAGTCATTTTTCGGGCGCAGGGCGTTTGTTGGTTTGAGCGGGCAATTCGGCCAGTTGACGCTCGGGCGCAATGATTCCCTGCTGTTTGTTTCCACGCTGCTGTTCAACCCGTTCGGCAACTCGTTCGTCTTCTCACCCATGGTGGTCCACACGTTTCTGGGGTCCGCAATGGGTGCTGCGTCGGTGCAAAGCGATACGGCGATCGACGACTCGATCGTCTACGAGACGCCAGAGGTTGGCGGTCTGACGGGAAGTCTGCAATACAGCAATGCGGGTATCGCGGGCCACACAGGGCAGGCGAACTACAGCGCGAACGTGCTCTACTTCGCGGGGCCATTTTCCGCGACAGCGGCAGTTCAGAGTCTTCACACGGCGTCGCTTTTCCTGAACGGTGCGACAGAACAGACGGCGTGGCTCGTCGGAGCCGCGTATCGCCTGCTGGCAGTGAAGCTCTATTTCCAGTACGAACGGGTGACGAACAACAATGAGCTCACCGACGATACTGTCCAGGTGGGGGCGAGCGCACAGGTTGGCACAGGTAGTGTGCTGGCCTCCTGGACCGGTACGCTGCGACGGCCTCAGCCTGGCAACGATGTCCGCTGGTCGACCGTGGTGTTGGGATACGACTATCCGCTTTCGAAACGCACGGACGTCTATGCGGCGTGGCGGTACGACACCATGACCAGCGTGTCGTCAGGCAACAGCCTGGGCGTGGGTATCCGGACGAGGTTCTAACCGGCCTGAACCAGCGGGGGAGGGGCGGAGGAACCAGCCTGCTGGAGGGTGAGGCACCGGTGACGACATCGGACCCACGTCGTGCAGCAAGCACGTCGGAAGCCAGGGTGCAAGGCCGCGGGACGTCACTGGCAACTTCCTTCGATGACCACTGAGTCAACTCAGACGAACTCGCTTCAACGGCAACAGGCGGGTTCCACGACCGATGTGCCCAATGCTTCAAGCCTGTTTGGATCGTGTATGCGCCTACAGCGCAAGGCCCCATCGTCACGTTCAACGGGTCGCAGCACGGGCAGGGCACGACGCTGCACTCACGCTACGCTTTCGCCATTCGGCTGAAGACAGCATGACTGTCTCTCCTCCTTGACGCAACGGGTATTTCCCTGGCGCACCAGACAGTACGTCTGGTGTTGACCATTCTAGGCTCCGCGTCGCGAGGTTGACCGCGACCATCTCCGCCATCGATAGCTTATACGCTTTGCTTCGTGCAAACGTCGTTCGACCTGTCCGACGGGACCTTCCCGTCGATAAGACGGGCTTGGCGATCGGATCCAGGCGCTGCTTGAATGTCCCCATGTGCCGGCAACACCAGGCCGGCATCTTTTCTGGGGGAACGTCATGTCATCTGGGAACAGCGACACGCGCAGGGTCCTGCGCCGCCGGCAGGTCGAAGAGAGAACAGGGCTGTCGCGCTCAACGATTTACCGTCGCATGCAGGCGGGAACATTTCCACTCGCCATACCACTGGGCGGTCGGCTGGTGGGATGGCGCGCGGCCGATATTCAACAGTTTCTGGAGAATCCTGCGCGTTACCGGGCACCTGCGCCTGCGCCAGCGCGTGACGACGGCGTGGGAGAGGCGCCATGAGTCGAGACTTCGCGTGCGCACCACTACACCAGCGGCTGGAGAATTGGGGCAATGCATCGCGTGGGACCCACGATCCGGTCGATGCGGCGAGGATCGCGAAGGCATGGCAGGGACTGCATCCGCGGCATCGCGACATGCTACGCATGGTGTATGTCTGGCATGCCAACCGCGAGATTGTCTGCCGTCGACTGCGCATTCCTCGTCGCCCCGCACAACGGTTCGAACTGGAACTGGCGGCCGCACGCGCGGCACTCGCGCGCGCTCTGGCGACAGGGGACCAGGACCGTGCCGGCTGGCACCCGCCGGGATAGTGCAGGACGGTGTGCCGGAGCCGACAGTTCGATCCGTCCCGGCGCGCGGCGTCCGAGGCTCAGCCCCCACCGACGCTGCCCCTCGGTGAGTACCGGCTCGGCGGGGGCGGCACCACAAAACTTTTTTGGGAACACGTGGGAACACCTGGGAACACGTGGGTAAAGGGAAGGGCGGCACGGCGCGTTAAGCCCCTTGCATTGCGCTGCGCACCCGCCTAAATTGAAGCCAACAATCTGATCCGGTCAACGTGCCCTGCACGACCGAGTACGCGTTAGCGGCCCCGCAGTTCGATGTCTGTGTGACGACGTGGTGTGCCGAGACGCGTTCGCAAAAAGCCTGCATCTGCAGGCTTTTCTGCTTTCTGGCGCTGAAGCAATGATCCCCCGTTGATCCCGCGGTCAGCCTCCCCGGCGCCGCGGGATCTTTTTTTTCGCAGGCTCATCGACCGTGGGTGCGGCTGAGGACGATGAACCATGAAATCGCTTCTGATCATTTCGGCAAATGGCAATTCGGACAGGACGATGCTGACCTGCCTGCTTGCCCGTCACCTGCTTCGCGTCACCCACCGGCGGTTGCTGATACTGGACCTTGCCGGGCCGCCGCGCTGCGCACAGATGCTCGCCAGCACGCAGCACGATGCGATTGAGTCCCGCAACCGGGTGCGGGACCTGAGTGGACGTGCCTGGCATGCGGCCGGTGGCCGCGTTTGCGTGCTCAATGCGGACGCCGTCGAAGGTCTGCTGTCGAGCAATGACCCCGGCCGCACGCGCTATTACGCCAACCTTCGTCACCTGCTGTCCAGGGCGGCCCCGCGGTTCGATGTCTGCCTGATCGACGCACCCGCACTGCCCGATTTGCGTGCGGTCTGCGCAGAGGCACTGGTAGATGCGGTGCTGAGCCCGATCCCGGTGTCGCCCGAATGTATCGACTGCGCCTTCGAGCTCATCAACGGCACCTACGGGATCCGTAACGTCCGGGCTCGGCTGAACCCCGCGCTTCACTTTCTAGGGCTGCTGCCAATTGTCGACGCCCCTGTGTCGATGGGAGAAGCGTGGGCGAAGGTGATGGAAACGACGCTGCGTGAATGGTTGATCGCGGACAGCGCGTTTTCATGCGGATACGCCTGGCTGCCTCGCCTGACAGCTGTCGGGCACATTGGACAACGCTTGGTACCGCGCGCCCGGGCAGCCGCTCACGATGTTCCGGTAGCCGCAGCGTCGCAGACGGTAGGCGCCTGTCTGGATGTGCTCACTCGCCGTCTCGATAAAGTTGGTAACGATGCGGTGCTGACCCTTCGCCACGCGCAGGTTTGCGATGCATGACGCTGCCGTCGGAATGGATTGTGCCATCGCACGTCGCGGACTACTGCGGGCGTTGTACCGCTGGTCAATTGTACTCACCGCGTTCGTCAATGCCTCAATCCTTGCGCCCGGCCCGGCCCGTGCTGACGACTGGGGTTGCCAGGTCATCCTGTGCCTCTCCAATCCAGGTGGTCCCGAGCAGTATGGGAAATGCGTCCCGCCGATCGAGAGACTGTGGGCAGCCCTGCGCGACGGCGATCCGTTTCCGACCTGCGACTTCGGAGCGGGTGGGTCCCGGGGAACGTCGGCGGTAAACGTCATTGCAAGCGCCGGTTACTGCCGTGAGGACCTGCTGTACTGGGGCGGCCCTGAGCAGAGCGAGCTGCTGTGCAATGCGCGCGGCGCGATCAATGTCGAGATCGACGGCGCGCTGTACACGCGGGTGTGGTGGGACGCGAGAGGCGCAGATCGCACGATCACCGAGTTTTACGGAGCTGGCAGCACACAGCTGTCATACGACCCGACCCAGGCAGCGCGCCGGTTCCTCGAGCGCGAGTATGAAAGCGCGGGCGGTCAGGGAGGTGGCGAATGATTCAGCTCGCGGCATTCCTGGTCCTGACGCAACAGTGCACGCCGGCCGTGGCGCCCGCCACGATGGCAGCCATTGTGCGGGTCGAGTCGGGCTTCAACCCGTACGCGATCGGGGTGGTACACGGGCGCCTCGAACGGCAACCCGCGAACCTCGATGAGGCTGTTGCGACGACACGCGCACTGGAGGCCGGCGGGTGGAATTACAGTGCAGGCCTCGCACAGGTAAACCGCACGAACTGGGTCCGGTTCGGCTTGACGCCCGATACGGTCTTTGATCCGTGCCGCAACCTTGCCGCCGGCGCGGCCATCCTCCTGGGCTGCTTCGAGCGGGCGCGACAGTCACGCGAACGGGCGCAGGACGCATTGCGCGCCGGATTGTCGTGCTACGCGAGCGGCGACTTTTTCACGGGTTTTCGTACGGGCTATGTGCAGCGGGTCGTCGCCCAGGTCGGGCGCCGGGAGCCGGTGGTTCCAGCAATCGCCGCCGACGTCCCACCCATTCGTGCCATTCCGACCAGTCCACAGGGCCCACGTTACAGCCCATCGCGCGTCCCCGATGCAATGCCTTTGCCGACGGAACACGGACGCAATCGCCAGACCGATGAGCCAGGCGGCATGACGCAGGATAGCGCGGTCGTTTTCTGACCCGGGCCAGACCGGCATGTGTGAGAGGAGTAATTCATGAAATCAGGACAGCGAACTGAATGGAAATCGAATCCGTCGGGCGCGGGAGCGTCCCGGTCGGCGCGAGCGTTGCTGCGCGGGCTTGCAGTCGTGCCCCTGCTCTCACTGACCGTGACGCCAGCATACGCCCAGCTCTCGCAGGTCAACACACTCCTGACGACGATCCAGACGACGTTGCTTGGCGTGGGCGCGGTGGTGTGTTCGATCTCGATCATCTGGGCAGGCTTCAAGATGATGTTCCAGCACGCCCGCTTTGGCGATGTCGCCAGCGTGTTCATCGGTGGCCTGTTCGTGGGCTGTGCCACGGTGATCGCGGCGATGCTGATCCCGTCGAGCTGATCCGGAGGCACACATGGACCAGTTCAGGGATCCCGTCTTCAAGGGCTGCACGCGACCCGCGATGCTCTGGGGCGTGCCGCTCGTGCCGATCCTGATGGCAGGTGGCAGCATCCTGATTCCTGCCATCTGGGCGCTGCTCGCAAGCCCGCCGGTCGGCGTCGGCATTGTGCTGCTCCTCGTTCCGGTCTTCGTGACGATGCGTTCGGTTACGCGGCACGACGATCAGCGGCTTGCGCAGTGCGTGCTGTGCGTTCGCATGAGGTTTCGCCAGCGTAACCGTCGCTTCTGGGGCGCGCACGCCTACGTGCCGGTTCGCATCAAGAGGAGGGGCTGACATGGTAGCCCAGCCTCAACTCATCGATGTGGCCGGGCGCGAGGTCGTGCTCGCGGATTTCGTGCCGTTTTCATCACACGTCGACGAGCATGTGGTCCGCACGCGCGAGGGCGACTATCTGCGCGTGTGGAAGATCGCCGGCATTGCCTTCGAGGCAGCCGATCCGCGCGACATCCTGGTCCGTCACGAAGGGTTCAACCAGCTCGTGCGCAGCCTGCCGGGGGGCCACGTGGGGCTCTGGTCGCACCGGATTCGCCGGCGCGTGACTGACCACTTCGCCACGCCGTACGGCAACCAGTTCTGTCAGGAACTCGCCACGCGCTATTACGCGAGCTTTGCTGGCTACCGGATGATGGCCAACGCGCTGTACCTGACTGTCGTGTACCGGCCGCATCGCACGCGCCTGGGGCGTTTTTTCAGCCAGGCGGTGCGGCGCACGCCCGACGATATCTGGCGCGACGAGCACGAGGCGCTGAAGGTGATGGCCGGGATCGCCGCGCAGGTCGAATCGGGCCTCAAGCCTTGGGATCCGGTGGCACTTGGCATCTACAGGATGCAGGTCCGCTACACGCAGCGCCCCATGCGCTTTTCGGCGGCGCTGGAGTTTCTGGGTTACCTCGTCAATGCCGCCTGGGAGCCGGTGCCGATCCCCGCGGGCCGCATTGCGGAGGCACTGGCGACGTCGCGGCTTTTCTTTCGCACCGAGAAGGTGGAGATCCGCATGCCGGGCGCGACCCGTTATGCGGCGCTGCTCGATCTGAAGGACTACCCGGAGGAAACGGAGCCAGGGATGCTCGATGGGCTGCTGTATGGCGACTTCGAGTACATCGAGACCCAGAGCTTCACGATCCTCGATCGTCCCACGGCGAAGGAAGCGCTCGAGCGCCAGCGCAACCAGCTGATTGCGGGCGAGGATGTGGCGGTGTCGCAGGTCCAGGCGATGGACTGCGCACTGGATGACCTGATCAATGGCGACTTCGTGCTCGGTGAATATCACTATTCGCTGGCCGTGCTCGGCGACCGGCCGGACGAGGTGGCGCGGCATGTGGCAAAGGCGCGCACGCAGCTCGCTGACGCGGGTTTTCAGAGCGCACTCGTCGATCTGGTGGCAGATGCTGCGTGGTTTGCGCAGCAGCCGGGCAACTGGCGCTACCGGCCCCGTGAGGCGAAGCTCACGTCGCGCAATTTCTGCGGACTCGCGAGTCTGCATAACTTCGCGACGGGCAAGCGCGATGGCAATCCGTGGGGCGAGGCGATCACGATCGTCAAGACGCCGAGCGGACAGCCGCTCTATCTGAACTTCCACGCGACGCCGGAAAAGAAGGATTCTGGAGACGAAAAGGCGCTCGCCAACACCCAGATTATCGGACAGGCCGGCGCGGGCAAGACGGTCCTCGAGCTGTTCCTGCTCGCCATGGCGATGAAGTATGGCGTCACGGGCATCGTCTACGACAAGGACCGCGGTACCGAGATTGGCGTCCGGGCGATGGGTGGACGGTACACGGTGTTTCGCCGGGGCGTCCCGACGGGACTCAATCCATTCCAGCTCGATCCGGACGAGGCGGTGCTGGACTTCTGGGAACGGCTCGTGCGTCGGCTCGTCGATAGTGGTGCGCCGCTTTCGGCCAGGGACGAGCTCGACATTTCGCGTGCCGTGCGCGAGGTGGCCCGCATGGCGCGGCCTCTGCGGCGTCTGTCGATGATACGGCAGCTGATGCCCGTCGTGGGCGAGAACAGCCTGCACGCACGACTCACCAAATGGTGTGCGGGCGGGCGGCTCGGCTGGGTGCTGGACAATCCGTCGGACCTGCTGGATTTCAGCCATCACCAGTTGTTCGGTTTCGACGATACCGAGCTGCTGGATGATCCTGAGGTGTCCACACCGGTGACGATGTACCTGCTGCACCTGACCGAAGGCCTGATCGATGGGCGGCGTTTCATCTATGTGATGACCGAGTTCTGGAAGCGCCTGGGCGATCCGGTATTCACTGACTTTGCGAACAACAAGCAGAAAACGATCCGCAAGCAGAACGGTCTGGGCATCTTTGACACGCAGTCGCCGGCGGACGTCCTGCGCAGCCCTATCGCACGGGCCCTCATCGAGCAGACCGCGACGTTCTTCTTCCTGCCGAATCCGCGCGCGGACTACGACGACTATGTGCATGGCTTCAAGCTGACTGAGGCGGAGTTCAATATCGTGCGCTCCCTCGGAGAAAACAGCCGCCTGTTTCTCGTCAAGCAGGGACACCGCTCCGCTATCGGCCGGCTGGATCTTGCAGGGCTCGGCGACGTACTCGACGTACTGTCCGGGACGACCGACAACGTCGAGTTGCTCGACAGTATCCGTGCCGAGGTCGGCGACGAACCGGCTGACTGGCTTCCAGTGTTCCACGAGCGGCTGAGAAAGCGGCGTGCGACCGGCGTCGCGCGTAACCCACTGACCTCGCGTGTATCAGGAAGAGGTGCGCGATGAGCGGCCTTTTCACTGCGGTCGGCGGCACGCTGGAGAACGGCATGTCGATGTATGTCACGAGCGTGTCCTCGACGCTCTCCAGTGCTCTGGTGCCCGTTGTCACGACGGCGCTCACGGTCTGGATCATCGCGTACGGGTTTGCGGTGGTGCGTGGCGAGGCCCACGAGTCGGTACCTGCCTTTGCGTGGCGCGCGATGAAGGTGGCCATCATGCTTTCCTTCGCACTCGGAGCGGGCATCTACCAGTCACAGGTGGTGACCGCCGTCGAGGGCGCCACGACGGGCCTCGCGCAGACGATCCAGACCGCGGCTGCGAATGCGGGAGCAGGCAACGCCGGCTGCGGGACGGTGAGCGTCAGCGCGGTGGCAGCTACGAGCGCGTCCGCCATTTACCAGACCCTCGACTGCTATGACCGGCAGATCGACATCGTGATGGATGCGTACTTCGACAAGGCGACACACGAAGGCTTGAGTGTCAGCGGCTTCGTTGCAGGCATCGGTGATCTGGTTGGTGGCGTCATCGTGGGGCTGGGCGGGGCCATTTTCCTGCTGGTCCTCGCGTTCGAGGTCACGATGGCGAGAATGCTGCTGGACCTGGTGCTCGGATTGGGGCCCGTCTTCATCGCCTGTGGCGCGTTCGGGCCAACGGCACGCTTTTTCGAGGCGTGGACCGCCAAGGTAACGAACTATGCGCTGCTGCAAATCCTCATTGCGGCCTTTCTTGGCATGGCACTGACGGCGTTTTCGGCCGACCTCGCGCCGTTCAACGTCACCACTTCATCGCCGGACGCGAACGCATCGGCCCTTTCGGCGGCGGGTCAGGCGGTGCTCACCGCCGTTGCGCCGTGGGGTGCTGCCTTCGGTCTGCTCATCACGTCACTGTTCCTGGCCATGATCGGCTGGCAGTTGCCAGCCGTCGCCTCGGGGCTCGCCGGGGGCGCCACGCTGTCTGGATTCGGTGCCTTCGTTGCGGGATTTGCGTCGCGCGGCGCCGTCAGCGGTCTGGGGGCACTCGCGAGGCTCGGGCACGGTCCGCGTCGGCCCGGCGGCCGGATTGACAACGCAGGGGATGCCGGCAGCGGGAAGGCGGACAGCGGTGCCGGCCAGATTCCTGCGTACCAGCGCGCGGCGCGCGAGCACGTGGGCGACCAGGATAACACTGGAGGATCATCGTCATGATCAGGTCAATCATCGATACCTGTATTGCTCTTGCCGCGGTGGCGTCGGTCGTCCTTTCGATGCCGCCGGCTCACGCCCAGGGCATCCCCGTCTACGACGCGCAAAACGTCGTGCAGGCCATTGCCACCGTCGGGCAACTGAAGGAGGAGGTACAGCAGGAGCTTCAACTGTATCAGTCGCTCAGTGGCACGCGTGGATTTGGGGCGCTCATGAGCAATCCGGTCCTGTCCAATTCTCTGCCGTCGAACTGGCAGACCGTCTATGCGGCGATCCAGAACGGCGGATATGCGGGCCTCACGGGCAGTGCACAGACGCTGCGTTCGGCAAGCGAAATCTACAACTGCGAGGACCAGAGCGGCATTGACCAGCAGGTCTGCCAGCGTGCGCTGAACAAGCCGTTCCAGGACAAGGCATTCGGCACCCACGCATACCAGACCGAGCTCCGGGAACTCGACCAGATCCAGGGCCTGATGCAGCAGATCGATGTGACGCAGGACCAGAAGGGTATCTCGGAGCTGCAGGCGCGTATCCAGATCGAGAGCACGGCGGTCGGCAACGAGATGACGAAACTGCAGCTCTTCCGAATGCTGGCCGATTCGGAGGACCGGCTGACCGCGGAACAGCAGCAGGAGCTCGTGCTTAAGCGCGCCGGCAATACCGCACGGCTGCAGGACCAGATGGTGCCTGCGAGCTTTGGCAACTGAGTTCGGCAAGTGAGGGGATAGACATGATCCGGGCCGTCGCGGTGATCGCTTTTGTTCAGTTAGCTATACTGATTAATGGGTGTTCGGACAGTCCACCCAAACCTGTCATGCCGGATGGCTCTTACCGTGTTCCGGTGAACCGTGTTGCACCCGTCTCACCATCGGATGGAGGCGGTCATGAGCAGTGACCACGATTATCGGCGGGCGCTCGATTTCGAGGTGTCGCTCACGCACCTGCAGGAGCGCTCGGAGCGCCACGCATGGTACGTGGCCGCGGCTTGCGTGGTGGTGGCAATACTGTGTGCGGCCGCGCTGGCCGTGATGGTCCCGTTCTACCGTGTCGTGCCGTTGCCGATCGAGGTCGACCGTCTGACCGGTGAGGCACAGGTGATCGACGTGCTCGACGCAAAGCAGGTGCATATGCGCGAGGTCGAGGACAAGCACTGGGTTGAAGTGTATGTGCGCTCGCGCGAGCGTTACGACTGGGGTCTGCTGCAGATGGATTATGACCGCGTGCTCGACATGAGCGACGACCGGGTTGCGCGGGACTACCGCGCGATCTACGGCGGACCGGACGCTCTGGACCGGCGGCTCGGAGCAAACACACAGCGCCGAGTCCGCATCCTCTCGACCACGCTCGTGCCGGATGAACCGGGGCACGCCGTCGTGCATATCGAGCAGACGACGTGGAAGAACGGCATCGAAAACGCGGAGCCGCATCAGCGCTTCGTCATCACGCTGGCCTTTACCTATCGGCCCTCGGTCTTCACGCGGGAGCGCACGGCGATCGAAAACCCGTTTGGCTTCAAGGTGACGGCATACAGCCGGGACCCTGAACTCACCCCTGCGGCGTCGTCGCCCGCTTCACAGTCGGTCGAGGGAGGTGCGCGATGAGACGGAGCAACGTCATGAGAACCATAGCGCTGGCGACAGCACTGGCGGCGGTCAGCGGAGGAGCGCGCTCCTACGACGTGCCCGGCTGGTCGGGCGACTCGCGGGTGCGGCAGGTCGTGTACCGGCAGGACGAGGTGGTGCGGGTCATCGCGCAGCGCGGCTTTGCCACGCACATCGCGCTCGATCCGGTCGAGCATATTCTCGTCGTGGCCCCCGGCGACCGGGATGGATGGCAGGTGGTCGCCAATCGCGGCGACCACGATGTTTACCTCAAGCCGCAGTCTGCCGCGCACAACACAAACCTCGAAATCCGCACCGACAGGCGCAGCTATAGCTTCGACCTCGTCGTGCTTCCGCTTAAGGCCCGGTTCGGCAACGGCGAGGAGATGTACCGCATCACGTTCGTTTATCCCGACGCGGAGGCAGCAAAGACGAAGGCCGCTGATGGCGCTGCTCTCGTGCGTGCGCGCCTGGATCGGCCGCCAGTGGTGCGCAACACCGCTTACTCGATGGAGGTGATGCCGCATTCGGAGGATATTGCGCCGACCGCAGCGTGGGATGACGGGCGCTTCACCTATATCCGCATTCCCAATAACCGGCGTATTCCCGCGATCTTTCGCGTGGCCGACAACGACAGCGAGAGCGTCGTTGACCGGCATATGGAGGACGATGTCATCGTCGTGCATGAGGTGGCCCGGCGGTTCGTGCTGCGCCTCGGTGACGAGGTGGTTGGCCTGTGGAACGACGGGTTCGACGTCGACGGCGTACCGCCTGCGGATGGCACGACGGTAACAGGTGTGAAGCGCATCCTGCGGAGCGACGGCCATGATTGAGGAAACGCCGCGCAATGTGATTGCGCCCGGGGCGCCCGGGGGTGTGTACGAGGGCGACCCTGCAAGAGTATCAGAACCCGTAAACGGTGACCCTGGGAGACAGCCCGACGATCGCGGCATGCCCGAACTCGGGCAGCAGGGTGGCCGTCGCCGGGCCTGGTGGTTCGCGCCGCTGCTGGTGGTCGCTGTCGTGATCGGTGGAGTGGTCTGGACGATCCACGGATTTATCGAGCGGCGCGATGCGGCCGGCAAGGCGAGACGCGATGCCGTGCAGGACCAGCCGCTCCAGGGGCGTGTGTTCGGCGATAGGCCCACCGCGGCGTCATCGGCGACTGCCGTGGCAAGCGGACCGGTCGCCGCAGGCACGGCAGCATCGGCGCCCGTGGCGGTGGCCACACGCCCGATGCCGGCGCATACGGTAGCGGTACGCAGCTACTACGATGCGCCGCTGCTCGCGACAGTCGGTAACGGCACTGCGAATAGCGAGCCAGATACGGCTGCATCAATATCCGCAGCTTCTTCCGGCAAGCAGCCGAACGTGTCGGTTGCACCCGGCAGCCAGTCACAGGGTAGCAGCCCGCTTGCCCAGGTGCTCACGCCGACTGTGACGCCAAAGGTGCGCGCGGGGTTTCTGGGCAACCGCAGCCTGACACTCGCAGAAGGCGCCAAGATCGACTGCGTTGGAGATACAGCCTTTGATTCGACCCAGGCAGGTATCTCGACCTGCACGGTGACGAAGAACGTCTATTCGGATGACGGCCATGTCGTGCTGATCGAACGCGGTTCGCAGATCAACAGCGAATACCGCTCGAACCTCGCGCCCGGCCAGAAGCGGGTGTTCATCCTGTCGGCGCGCATCAAGACGCCCAAAGGCGTGACGGTCGAGATCGATTCGCCGGCCGCGGATGCACTCGGACGCATGGGCGTGGGCGGGTACGTGAACAACCACTGGGGCGAGCGCATCGGTGCCGCCATGCTGCTCGGCGTGACGCAGGATGCGATCGGTTATCTCGCCACACGCGGCGGCAACACCAACGGTTCGGTGGTGTTCGAGAACACGCAGCAGCAGGGCAATGACATGGCCACGCGCGTGCTGGACAGCACGATCAACATCCCGCCCACGCTGTCGCAGAACCAGGGAGCCGAGTTCACGATTGTCGTCGCGCGGGATCTGGACTTCAGTCCGGTCTATGCACTCGAGCCGGAGGGCGCACGATGAGCACCCCGGCTCATGCTCTCGGCGCCCCGGTCACGGCAGATACTCCACTGCCGAGGCTGGCAGAGGACGCGTCGGTGCGCGAGCTGATGCGGCCGTTCGAAGGACTTCTCGATGATCCCGCGGTCACGGAACTGGTGATCAACCGTCCGCAACGCGCGCTGACGGAGACGCATCTCGGATGGCACGCGCATGACTGCGCGGAGCTCGACTTCGAGCGCCTGATGTCGTTCGCGGTCGCGATTGCCACCCTCACGAACCAGGAAGTCTCGGCGCTGCATCCGGTGCTCTCCGCGCTGCTGCCGGGTGATGCGCGCATCCAGATCGTGATCCCGCCGGTGGTGCCTCCACGTACCGTGTCGGTGACGATCCGCCGCCCGTCCTCGCGCGAGAAGACGCTCGATGCGTACGAAAGCGAGGGCCTGTTCGCCCAGACAACGTGGCGCCGTGCGGCCGGACTCGACGAGGCAATGCCTGCGTTGCGTCACCTCGATCGCGAACTCGTCAGGTACCTCGAAGCACGCGACTTTCCGGCGTTCTTCCAGTTGGCGGTGCGCGGCCGGCTGAACCTCGCAATCGTGGGCAACACGGGTTCGGGCAAGACGAGTTTCATGAAGGCGCTGTGCCGGTACATCCCGGATACCGAGCGCATCGTGACGATCGAGGATGTGCGCGAGCTCTTCATCCGTCACATCGAGAACTGCGTTCACCTGATCTACAGCAAGGGTGGTCACGCTCAGGCGCGCGTGATGCCTGCGGACCTGATCGCCAGCACGATGCGTATGCGGCCCGATCGCGTTCTGCTCGCAGAACTTCGGGGCAGCGAGGCGTACGACTTCCTGAAGTTACTGACCACGGGTCACTCGGGTTCCATCACGAGCTATCACGCGTCGTGTGCAGCGGTGGCCATCGACCGGTTCGCGCTGATGGCGAAGGAACATCCGGAAGCTGCGACCTGGAATGACGCGGCACTGCGCCGGCTGCTCTTCATGACCATCGATGGCGTGGCGCACATGGAAGCCACGGCGCTTTTCGATGGGTCAGGCGTGCAGACCGGCCGGCGCTGGTCGATGACGGAAGTCTGGTTCGACCCGCTGCGTCGCCATGAGGCGGATTCCCGGTGAAAGGAGGGCAAGCCATGGACATCGGAAAGGCAACCGGAACGGCACAGTCAGCCAGCGTGTATAACACAGTGTGCGCGCTGTTGACGCTGGCGATTGTGGCCGCCTCTGCGGGTGGTCTGGTCCTCGCCCAATGGCTCGCATCGTTTTTCTTCGTCGCGAGCCAGCATCTCAATCCGCTTCATGCCGGGTTTCATGTCTGGGTCGATGCAGCGCTGGCATGGTACGACGGACGTTTGCCAAAGGAAGGGCGGCGACTCGCCGGTGCGGCGCTGTTTGGCCTCGTGCTCGCGTTTGGCGCGCCGGCGCTTGGCGTGTACACGCTGCTGGATCGTTCCGGCCGTCGGCGTCTCTACGGCAGCGCGCGGTTCGCCAACGAGGCGGACATCCGCCGCGCAGGGCTGCTATGAGCACGACAGCGATTTCAGGCGCGTATAACGGCCCGCCGCTGGTCGTGGGTGTGTGGCGCGGCCGCTACCTGCGGTTCACGGGCCAGCAGTTCGTGCTGCTCGCGGCACCGGCACGTTCGGGCAAGGGCGTCGGTATCGTGGTGCCCAACCTGCTGAGCTATCCGGATTCGGTGGTCGTGCTCGACATCAAACAGGAAAACTTCAACCTCACGGCGGGCTTCCGGCGCGCGCATGGCCACAAGGTCTATCTGTTCAATCCGTTTGCCGAGAACGGGCGTACGCACCGGTATAACCCACTGTCGGCGATCTCGGACGGCGTATTGCGTGTCGGCGATATTCTCGCAATCGGATACGCGCTGTATCCGGTCGGCGGTCACGATGACTTCTGGAAGGACCAGGCGCGCAACCTCTTTCTCGGCATCGTATTGCTGTTGTGCGAGTGGCACGATGCGCGCCGTGTCGGCAACACCGATGTGCCTGATTATCCGGTGACGATGGGAGAAGTGCTTCGGCAGTCGTCGGGCAACGGCATGCCCGTCAAAGCATACCTGCAGCAGGCGCTGCTGCAGAACCGACGGCTGCTCAGTGGCGCATGTGTTGACGCGCTGAACCGCTTTCTCGCGAACGACGACAAGGTTGTTGCGAGCATCCTCGCGACGTTCAATGCGCCGCTGACCATCTGGGCCAATCCGATCGTCGATGCCGCGACGAGCACGAATGACTTCGACCTGCGCGACGTGCGCAGGCAGCGCATGTCGGTCTATATCGGCATCACGCCGGACCACCTGACCGAGGCTGCATTGCTCGTCAACCTCGTGTTCTCGCAACTCGTCAACCTGAACACGCGGCAGTTGCCCCAGGACAACCCCGAGCTGAAGGTGCAGTGCCTGCTGCTGATGGATGAATTCACGTCAGTGGGCAAGATTCATATCATTGCCCGCGCAGTCGCCTACATGGCGGGATACAACCTGCGGCTGCTCTCGATCGTGCAGTCGGTGTCGCAGCTCGAGTCGGTCTATGGTCGGGCGGACGCGAGGACCTTCATTACGAATCACGCGATGCAGATCATCTACGCGCCACGTGAGCAGAAGGATGCGAACGAATACTCGGAGATGCTCGGCACCTTCACGGACCGCTCGCGCAGTGTGAGCCGCTCGAACGCGATTTTCGCCGCTCGGGGCGGCTCGAGCGAGAGCTTCTCCGAACAACGCCGTCCGCTGCTGCTGCCGCAGGAACTGAAGGAACTCGGGCGCGAGAAGGAAATCATCCTGCTCGAAAACACGAAGCCAATCCTGGCTGAGCGGATCTGTTACTGGCGGGACCCGGTCTTTACCTCCCGACTGCGCGCGGCGCTGGCGATTCCGGCCATGGACCTCGTGCGTTTCGTGGCCCAGGTCGAACGCCGCGTAAGGGACGTGCAGCCGGACGACCTGGATGAAGCCGGCGTGATGCGCCTGCCACCGGAGTATCTGGAAGTGCTCCAGGCCTGGGATCCGCGCGATTTGCCATGCCATCTCAACGATGTGAGCGACGACGAGGCGGCCGCCTATGCCGAGCGACACTTCATGCTACTCGGGGTACCGGCTGCGCGTGTTGCCGTGGCAGCGCGCCGGCTATCGCCGTCTGATCTCGACGTGGCCGAATTGCGCCCCAATGATGGGGCGCCCAGGCGCAGGTCTGCGCGTACCGAGGGCGCACCTCGCACCCAGCGCGGGCGAACGGCATCGCGCGCTGGCGACGGATCGAATGTCGGCCCGCTTCACGGAGAACCCCGATGAACGCCCGGTACGTGAGTGAGGAGGAGCGTGCGCGCGCGGCGCTGGCGACGATTCCTGCCGAAGACTACAGCACTTGGGTGGACATGGCGTTCGCGCTCAAGCAGGGATTCGGCGAGGCGGGCTTCGACATCTGGGACGCGTGGAGCCGTACCGCCCACAACTATAGTGAGCGCGCGGCGCGGGTGACGTGGCGCTCGGCTGGCGAAACGGGCGGCAAGACGCTCGCGTCGCTCTTCTGGCTCGCGCAGCAGCATGGCTTCGATGTCAGGGCGTCGCGTGCCGCGATGGACCCGGCGGACCGACCGCGCGTGTCTGCAGCCCACCCGCCAGTTGACCCGTCACGACTCGATGCCCGTGTGCGCACGCGACAGGCGGCGGTCGCGCGGGAAGCGCTCGCCATCTGGAATTGGGCGAGGCCGGTGGCTCCCGGCCATCCCTATCTTGAACGCAAGCAGGTCAGGGCGATCCCCACGCTGCGCGAACTCGAAGCCGAGGAGTTGCACGCGTTGCTCGGTTATGAACCGCGTTGTGCCGAAGTCGCGCTCTCGGGGCGTGTGCTGGTGGTACCGGTCCGCATCGGCGAGACGCTATCGACACTGGAACTGATCGATGCCGAAGGACGCAAGTCCGCGCTGGCGGGCGGTGCGAAGTCAGGCGGCTACTGGGTGGCAGAACCGGGTCAGTTTCGCGACGGTGCGCTCACGCCCATCCTGATCGCTGAAGGGGTGGCAACGGCATTGGCGGTGTGGCAGGCGACCGGCTGGTTCAGCGTGGCTGCCCTGTCAAGCGGCAACCTGCGGCCAGTGGCGGCGATGTGGCGCGGTCTGCACCCGGAAGCGGAGATTGCTGTGCTGGCCGATCTTGGTGCCGGGTATGAGCACGCGAGGCAGGCTGCGGCTGGTACATCGTCGCTGCTGGCGGAGCCGCGCTTTGCGCCGGGGGGCCGCATTGATAACGGGATCCCGACTGACTTCGATGACATGGCAGTGCTGTCGGGATCCCGAGCCGTTGGTGAGCTTTTACGGGAGTCGATCTACGGGGCGATGAGGCGGGATGTCGTGGATGCGGAAGGCGACGGAAAGATAGTAGCTATGGACGCATCGGTCGATGCACAGAAGGAGGGTGAAATGGGCAACGTGAAGGAGAAACTCGTGGGTGACGCGGAGGCACCGGGCCGGCGTCGTATCTCGCACCGGAGTTCCTGCAGTCTGGACGCATCGGAGCCGGCACCGCAGGGAAGCCCGGCACCAGCAGTCCGTCAGGAGCAGCCACAGCCGCCGGAGCAGGATCGGCGTGAGGACGAATCGCAGAAGGCCGACATACCACCGACGCGTGAAGCAGAGGTACCGGCGCGCCGTCAGGCTGGCGAGCCGCTGTACGGACTTGACGAGGTGCCGGGCGAGATCAAGGCCCTGGCCCAGCATCGCTTCGGCGCGCAGATCCGCATGGCGACGCCTCGCGAGAACGGCGGTCCGTATCGTGGCGAGGTGTTCAACACCGAGCACTTCCTGATCCAGGAGGTGTCCACGCGCAGCGTGGTGTTCCACGAGAAGGCGAACATGGAGTTCGTCTCGGACCGGCTGCGGTGGATGGACGAGAACCAGCGGCTCAACGGCGCTGAGGTCCAGATCGGTTACGACGGCAATCGCGGGAAGGTGTATCCGTGGGACCGTGTGCGCGATCAGCTCGAGCGCACGGTTGCGTCGCTCAAGAAGTCGGCACGCGAGGTGGGTTTCGGCAACGAACTCGACGCGACACTCGACCAGTTGCGGGGCGCGTCGTGGACGCGTGTCAGGGAAGCCCGGGCGGCCGCTCTCGCGCAGTCGAAGGAGCGCACCGGCCGTGAGGAGGGCGAAGGGCCGCAACGCTGATCGCGACCGATGCTGTGTCAGCCAGCGACCAGAAGGAGTCCATGATGGATGAAACCGCAACCCCTACTACTCCTGCCGGCACGTCAGCGGACGATCCGGTTATCAACGTGATCGAGCCGGTCCCGCCGCCTCTACCGGATCCGCCGGGCGGCTCCGCAGGCGCAGATCGTTTCGACCAGACGGCGGCCGACACACTGGCCGCTCGCCGCCGTCGCGAATTCGATGCAGTGCGGGCACGGCTGCGCGACGAGGCCATTCAGGCCACCCAGGCGCAAGCGTCGCAGCAGGCTGCGGCACAGCAACCCGCATGGCAGCAGGCGACGCCCAAGGGCAGCGACGAGGCTGCCACCATGCGGTGGCTGCCTCTTGGCAATCCGCCGGAGATAGTGCGAACGCGGTACCTGCGGGCCGGTAACCAGTATTTCCTGAAGGATACGCCGCATCAGCTTGCGTTCGAGGATATCGGCCCGTACCTGGTGACGGAACATAACCGCCCCGATGTCGTCGAGTCGATGGTGGAAATGGTTCGCGCCAAGTCTTGGAGGCGCGTGCGGGTGTCGGGCCATCAGCAGTTCCGGCGGGAAGTGTGGGTCCAGGCAATGCTGCTGGGCATCGAAGTGACGGGGTACGAGCCGAAGGCCGTCGACCTGGCCCGCCTGGCCGAAGGCCGTCGCGGCCGGATGACGAACCGCGTCGAAGTGACGGAAACGACTGCAGCGGCGCGGGCTCCTGCGGACGTCACGAAGGCATCCGCGACGGCGCGTCGCTCTGCGCAATCTTTGACGGTGCAAACAGGGAAGCCCGACGCTTCCCGGCAGCCGGAGATGGCTTCGGCGCCGCCGCTGTCTGCGCCGCCGCTGCCACCAGCTCCCGCCTCTGAACCGGCGCCACGCGTTGCAGAGTCCGAGAACGAGGAGCGGCAGCGCTACGCCGGCAAGCTGGTTGAGCACGGCGGCGCACCGTACCAGCACAATCCCGCACGCAGTGACTCGTATTACGTCGTCTATCGTGATGCGGGCGGTGCGGATCACGTCGTGTGGGGTGTGGATCTCGCAAGGGCTGTTGCGGAGTCCGGCGCGCTTGCCGGACAGCAGGTCACGCTCCAAAATCTTCGCCGGCACCTTGTGTCGGTGGCGGTGCCCGTTATCGATGAGAGGGGAAACGTGACGGGTGAAGCGGAGAAGGAGGTCTATCGCAATACCTGGCAGGTCGACGTAGTGGGGCAGGAGCGCACGCACTCTCGCCCCGGGGCGGTCGGGGAAAAGGGTGAGCCCGGAGGGGCTAAGGCTGCGGAGCCGGCAGCATCGGAACCCGTACACGCCGCGCGCAGGCGTGAGCCTCCGCGCGCTTCCCCTGATGAGCGCGCCGTGCAGATGGCGGTGCTGACTGCCGCGATGCGGCAGCATGGCCTAAGCGAGCGATCCATCGCGCGGGTGCAGCAGCATGCGCAACGGCTACTGGAGGCCTTCGTGGCCGAGGGCGTCACCGTGCCACCGCCGCGCGTGTTCGAACCGCAGGCGCCTTCCACACGAAACCGTCGCCCCCGTGCGGTGGCGGAGCGCGTTGCGGCCCGCGAGGTTGAACGTGGCCGGGAAGAACCCGCGCCTCCGTCCCTTTAGGAGTGCGTATATGACCACGCGGGCGCGACTGTGTGTGGATCTGGGGCCGGCGAAGCCACGCTGGGAGGCGTGGTGCGCTCTTCATGGCGTCACGGCGGCCGATGGCGTCCGGCTACTGGTCCACGATCTGCTGAGCCAGGACGAGTCGCAAGGCAGGGCGACCAGTCATGAACAACACCATCCTGTGGTCAGCGGGCATCGCGAACGCATCGAAATCCGGCTCACGCAGGAGGAACTCGAAGCGGCCAGTCAGCGTGCGTTGTCGGCTGGGCTGAACGTCAATCGCTGGGTGGTTGCCATGGTCCGCGCGCAGCTCGTGCATGAGCCGCAACTGGGCGAGCGCGAGATGCTGCTGCTTGCGGATTCGAACCAGCAACTGGCCACCCTCGTGACGCTGCTCGGCCGGTTGCAGGCGCACGGTGATGCACATGACGCGGTGCGCGTGTTCGAGGGAGCCCGTACCGTGATTGATACGCACCTGCGTTCAGTCACGCAGGTGCTACGCGCCAATCTCGATCGCTGGAGCCGATAACATGTCGTTCCCAAAGACCTACGTCGACCAGATGCTGCTGAACTGGGGCGATCGGCTCTTTCATGATCCGCTACGGCATGTGCGAGCGCCGCGTATGTCGCGCGGTGAGCTCGGGCGGGAAGTGCGACGCGTGCGCGAGCAGATTGCACGCACGCTCAGGCGGACCCCTGAGGTGATGGTAAAGATCACGAACAAGGCGTCGGGCGCACAGGGCATGGGCGCGGTGCGCCGTCATCTGCGCTACATCTCGCGCAACGGGAAGGTGGAACTCGAGGACCAGGACGGGTTGACCGTATTGGGTCGTGAGGCGCTGCACGACCTGACAGACGCATGGCACCTGGGTGGCTGGGGTATTCCGGAGGAAAGCCGCAGGCGCGAGGTGTTCAACGTGTTGCTGTCTATGCCACCAGGCACCGACCGGCAGGCCGTGCGCAATGCCGCGCGCGCATTCGCGGCTGCGGAATTCGGCGACGGCAGACGGTACGTCTTTGCTGCGCACGACGACGAAGCGCACCCGCACGTGCATTTGAGCGTACAGGTACGCGGGCCGGACGGCAGGCGGCTCAACCCACGCAAACAGGACCTGCAACGCTGGCGCGAACGGTTTGCGGGACAGCTGCGCGAGCTCGGGGTTGAGGCTAATGCCACGCTGCGCAGCGCCCGCGGTGAAACGCGACGCTATCCAAAGCAGGCGGTCGTGCAAATGACGGCGCGCGGAGAAACACCGCGTCACTGGCGACGGGAGCTGGACGAGCCGACCCGCCTTGCCTTGTGGCATGCCCACGCCGGGACGCTCCAATTATGGCGAGGTGTTGCTCACGCGATGGCCGGCTCACAAAGCTCTGATGATCGGAGCCTGGCGGAAGTGGTCACCGACTTCGTGCAGACGATGCCGGTACAGCAAGACTCGCCCGGCCCCGGGCTTACTGACTGGACGGAAGGGGGGCGTCATCGTAGCTCGATGCGTGAGCGTGGGTTCCATCGCACTGAACGCAGTGATCCCCAACGGGAACTGTTTCCAGACGATCCGGATGCCCGCGTGGAGCGGTGAGCAGAGCAGATATGAATGGCGATGCCGATCCATTCCGTGGGCAGGTGGTAAGCGGCGGCGCGCGGACGTGTTCGTTCCGCGGTTTCCTCCTCATACCTGCTGTGTGAAACACGAAAGATCCTGTGGGACTGTTCTAACTTCGAACTGCAGACGAGAGCGATAGAACGAGAACGGGAACACGCGTCAGTCGGTTTCAGGAATCGATGAACCACGCAGGTCCAGCCTTGTACGATGCGATGACCGTGACCACCATCGCGACTGCAAGGAGCGGAAAGCTGCAGACCGCCAACGGAAAGAACACGGAAAGCTGAAGAGCTGACCCTCCGATGCCGTAAAGCGGATCGGTATTGCGGATGTTCTCGTAGAGTAACCATCCTGTTGCCACGAGTCCAAGGGCAATGAGAATGAGCCCATCGGACCGGGGCGTGTGGTGGAGCGTTGCGCTAGCCCAAAAGTAAAGCCCCCACCAGATCAGATTGATTGCGATCGCCGTTATCCAGAAACTTCGAATCGTGAAAAACGAATGGCCGAAGCGACGCCGGCAATACCTGTTGAATAGCTGGATACCCTTCGCTATGGCGATTACAGTCCCTGCGATCAGCGCAAGTTTCAGCCAACCCATGATTTGCTCCTTTGACCATGGAGTGCGACGTCAACTCACTCCCATCAGGACATGAGTGGCGAACAGGAGTCACATTCCGTCTGTCGAATATAGACGCTTGACTGACGAATGCAATATTCCGGTTCAAACTGAAATAGTCACCTGCGTTTTCTGGTAGCGGTTGCCGGCCGACAACTTTGTTTCCTGTTTCAACGTAGCGATTTGAGGGGCTGGCTTTTCATTATTTAGAGAGGATTGCGATAGATCGCCCAAGCGAGGGATCAGTGAGAGACTTTGGTCCAACATAGCCGCCGACCCGCATATCAAGCGCCACGTGTGCGGTGACTGGGGCGTGGTGCCGGCTGAGGACGCAAGGGCGAACTGTTGCGCGCGAGTCATCACCGAAGCCGATCGCAGGTGACGACGTTTATTTTTTCCAGAGGAATGCTGATGGAAGCCTTTCCCGTATCGCATGCCGTGGCCTGCAAGGACCTGATCTGCCGACCGCGGCGTGACTTCCCGCGACGGTTGCCGTCTGTGCCCATTGCCGCGTCCGGCGAGCCCGACGACGCGAAGTCCAGCGCTGAATTGCTGATGAAACTTGCCGAGGCGGCCGAGGCTGCACTTCAGATTATGCGCGGTGGGTTTTCGTCAATCGGGTTACCTCAGGCCGGCACGACGCAGCAGATCACAGACGGTGCCGTCGGTGGAACTCAGGCGGCAGGGTTAGGCCGGCTACTTGCTGAACTGGGAGAAATGCTGCTTATGTTCACCACCTGTCGACGCTGTTCCGCTGTTTACGTGGTCAGAGTGAGAAGTAGTCGCGGCCGACACACAGCAGGAGCGCGCGGCACATGAGACTCATGACCCGTTCCCGGAGCGCATGCTATTCGATCGGTTCCAGGGGGGACTCAAAAAATCTCGCTATCTCTTGCCTGCCGGCTCTCCTGAACTTCTGTTTGTATTCGAGCGCTCAGATGGAACTTTGCAGTGCCGAGGCTCGGATGACTTTTGGCGTGGTGACGGCCGGACAGTCTGTGGGATGCCACCAGAATATGCAAATACTACGGGAGCAGGGTGACCGACCCGTACCATTATAAGAAGAACACTTATCCTTAGAGACGCGTACGCATCGGCATTTTCAAGATTCCGAAAGCACGATCGACGACTGGATACGCTTCCCTTCGGGGGCAGCTATCAATCGAGCAAAGCCGAAGAGAGCTAAGATCGCGCCGCCGATATTCGACGGTACGGAGGGCGCGGCAGCGTTCAAGGACCGTAGCAGGCAATTCTCAGACACCCGAGACCCCGTGCATCATCGCTTGCCAAAATGCATGCCTTTCGGACGCCCCACCTTCGTCCGAAATGCAGTACAGTGACTCAGGCAGCAAGCGCGCAAGCTGTGATCATTCACAGGGAGAGCTGCAATGGACGGCTTCGGAATGACTTCAGAGATCAGCGATTTTCTCGTACTGGCCGCCGCCCTTCGGAATGTGGCCGTCGACACCGGATCTATCGATCGGAAGGCTCTGCTCGCCGAAATCACCCGATTTATCGATTTGTTGGAACGCGCTATTTCAGACAAGCCTGCATGTCGAAACCGTACCTACGAGGCTCGCATACTGCTTGCACAGGATCTTCCTCTCTGCGCATTGGACCAGATCGATGCATTGCTCGTCAGTTGCGTCGCACAGCAGACGCTCCAGCCTCTTTCTACTCGCCCCGCTTTTGCGCGCCAGTACAGCTAGTAGTGTCATTAGCGCAACCGGGCTTCCAGCGAAGATACCCGCACGTTAGCCAGGCAACGGCCAGTAAAACGTATGTGAAATTGGCCGCATTCGGCGGCATTGCGGACGTGGATCGTTCAATGTCTTCCTGGCCAAAGGCTGCAGTTGGCCGAGACCGTGTAAGAACACGCAGAACACCCTACCGGCGACGCCCGGTTGGGAGCGCAATTGCGCTGAGGCGGCACACGGACAGATAGCGTAATTGCATTTACCGACGAATAGCGTCGGCGCGCGAGTTCAAGCGCCTGCCAGCTTCATTGCACGCATTGTCTTTGCGAACCCGAGAATCCTGATGACGCGTTTGAGGTTGTAGGCCAGCACACGCAAACTCATTTCAGCGCCGACATGGCCACCGTCCGCGAGGAGCTGGTCGTTGATACGGGTATCCCAACGAACCAGTTCGCCCCCACCACTTGAGAACATCGCGCTTGTGCCAGAGGCTGTAGATCTCACCGAGGAAGCCTGAGAGCGCCCGGGACGTGAAGAGCGCTTTCCCAGCGTGAACGGCCGCGTCGAGCGCGTCGAAGAACGGGTCGATTGTCGCTGCGGAATCGGGAAATCGGGATTTCAAATCGTTCGCGAACGCGGCCTTCGGACGCGTGAATGAAGCCGTGAAATTGTCGGGGAAATGGGGAAGTGGGGAAGTGGACGATGTCGTATGTCTTGCTTAGCGATGCAAACGTAATGGCATTGCCAGAGAGCCAGTCAATGATCGCGTGCGCCTCGCCGACCGGGCCCATCTCGCCCAGATAGTGCAGGCCTACGTCCCAGCGGAAACAATGCGCTCGAGGACCAGCGCGGCTTTGCCGTATCTAGCCAGGGCCGTCGCGAATGCGAGGCCGCCGATCCCTGATCCAATGACGATCGCATCAAAGTGATTCCGGTCTGATGACATGTTCACCTCCGTCAACGTCATTTGCGCTCGTGGATTGAAGGTTCATACGGAGTTGGCTGCTTTGCGTCGGCTCGCCATCGGGGCGACACTCTGGTGGGTTGTGTCGCGATAACACAAACGAGGCGATAGAATTTTCGAATGAATACGAATGCTTACATGACCAGCGAATAGAACTGATCTGCTGTGGATTTTGTACCGCCGTCGCCACCATACATGCACGAAAAGGACGATTACCCAAGGTACCACGGCCGGAACGAACGGCAAGGGCGCGAGTCGGTCGAGTGCGAGCCCGGCAATCACCGCGACCGCCCAGGCGATTGGCGGCCGGATTATAACGTTCGCGGTATCTGTATTTGCCATGGTTGGACTCGGCTATAGCGAGCATAGCTTCGATCGCATCCGTGGACGTCGGGGGGCCATCGCCGACCAGATGACGGGCCGCCATACGCCTGCTTTCCCGCGACCGAAGAAACATCTGACCACGCTCTTCCGCAATTTGCATTCTTCATCGAAACCGTTATACAAGTGACGCGCCCGACAATGGACCGGCACCCTATATGCGAGCTTCTCAGGACCGACGAGCCGCTGGACCGCCAGGATTAGCAGCATTGCGAAAGGGAACGCACGCCAGTGAGACATCGAGGCCTTGACTTTAAAGAATTGGCACATCCTAAACATTCACATGGGAGGAATGTCCAATCCCGGTTTCGAATGTACGCCTGAGCGGGGTGCCGGTTAAACGCCTTCATCTATATTCCGCTTTCTCAAAGTTCCCGGAAACGGCCAGCCGTAATGCGCTCGAACGCACGGCGCAAGAGGAGTTGATGCATCCGGTCTCCCGCAACATCAAAGCTAGATTCGGGCATTACGCAACCTGAGTGCGTTCGAGATGACCGAAGCGGAACTCAAGCTCATGGCAAGCGCCGCGATCATCGGCGAGAGCAGCAATCCAGTGAACGGGAAAAGCACCCCGGCAGCCAGAGGAACGCCAAGCGCGTTATAGACGAACGCGAAGCCAAGGTTCTGCTTCATGTTTGCGACGGTTGCCTCGGACAGCTCCCGCGCACGGACGATGCCGCGCAAGTCACCTTTGACAAGGGTGACCTGCGCACTGCTCATCGCCACGTCTGTGCCGGTCCCCATGGCAACGCCGACATCAGCCTTCGCAAGTGCCGGCGCGTCGTTGATCCCGTCTCCAGCCATTGCCACAACATGCCCGGCTTGCTGAAGCTTCGTCACCAGATCGAGTTTGTCGGCAGGTTTGACCTCGCCATGGAATTCGTCGATACCAAGTTTCCCGGCAACCGCCTTTGCCGTCACTACACCGTCGCCGGTCGCCATCACGACACGAACGCTGTTTTCCTTCAACCTCGCGAGTGCTTCCGGCGTCGTCGCCTTGATCGGGTCGGCGACGGCCAGCAACCCGGCCAGGCAACCATCAACAGCCAGGTACATGACGCTTGCCCCCTGTGCTCGCATGCTGTCCGCCTCCCTGGCTAGCGGCTCGACCGATATGGAATCCGCCTGCATCAGCGCGGTGTTGCCCAATGCCAACTTCCTGCCGGCAACGAGCGCTCGCACACCTATGCCTGTCGCAGATTCGAAGTCCTCGGCGCGCTCCAGGGCCAGGTTCTTCGCGCGGGCAGCCGCGACAATCGCTGCGGCAAGTGGATGCTCGCTGCCCTGGTCAACACTCGCCGCCAGTCGAAGTACCTTTTCAGCCGTGTAGCCATTCGTGCCCGCAGCCCGTTCGAAGGCTGGACGACCTTCAGTCAATGTTCCTGTCTTGTCGACAATCAGCACGTCGACCTTGCGCAAATTCTCAATCGCGGCCGCGTCGCGAAAGAGAACCCCGCTCGATGCGCCTTTGCCACTGGCGACCATGATGGACATCGGTGTTGCAAGTCCCAGCGCGCAAGGGCACGCGATAATCAGCACCGCGACCGCGTTGATGAGACCAAATATCCAGCTGGGCTCGGGCCCAAACAGGCCCCCCAGCAGGAACGTCAGAAGCGCGATGCCGACGACGACAAGGACGAACACGCCGGCAACCTTGTCAGCCATCCGCTGCATTGGCGCCCTGGACCGTTGTGCCTGAGCGACCATCTGCACGATTTGCGACAGCACGGTTTGCGAGCCTACCTTTTCGGACCGGATGATTAGACTGCCTGTCGCATTCGTCGTCGCGCCAATGACATGGTCGCCAACGCGCTTCGTCACGGGAATGGGTTCCCCGGTAATCATCGATTCGTCGAGTGAACTTGCACCCTCCGTCACGACGCCATCCACCGGGACCTTCTCGCCCGGCCGGACGCGAAGCAGGTCTCCAACGTGCACGTTGGACAACGGGACATCTGCCTCGGAACCGTCCGGGTTGATGCGTCGGGCGGTCTTGGGCGCGAGCCCAAGAAGCGCCTTGATGGCGGCAGACGTTTGCGAGCGAGCCGTCAGCTCGAGGAGTTGTCCGAGCAGCGTGAGTGAAATGATGACTGCCGCGGCTTCAAAGTAGACACTGACCCGGCCGTGGGCGCTGTATGTCTCAGGAAACAACCCCGGGAAGACGGTGGCGACGACGCTGTATATGTAGGCAGCGCCTGTCCCGAGTCCGATGAGCGTCCACATGTTCGGGCTGCGGTTAAGGAACGAGCGCGCACACCGCTCAAAAAACGGGAAACCAGCCCACAGGACAACAGGGGTGGACAAGAGGAACTCAACCCAGCTCTCGGTCGACGCGGCCATCAGCCCGAGTCGATGGCCGAACATCGCCAGCACAAAGACGACTGCGGTCAGCGGCAGCGTCCACCAGAAGCGACTCCGAAAATCGACCAACTCCGGATTCTCGCCCTCGTCGAGGCTGGGCAGAATCGGCTCCAGGGTCATGCCGCACTTGGGGCACTGGCCTGGGTGGTCCTGGCGTATCTCCGGATGCATCGGGCACGTGTAGATTGTGCCCACCGGTGCTGGTGGTGCAGGCTCAGCTGACGGGGCTTCGACGTACTTCTCCGGGGCAGACTGAAACTTCGCCAAACATGCGTCGCTGCAGAAGTAGTATTCCTTGCCGCCGTGCCCGGTATGAAAGCTCGAGTTGTTTGTTACGTTCATTCCGCAGACCGGGTCCCGAAGCGGTTCTCCGGCACCCGCATGCGCGTGGTTGCTTTCACCGTGATGGGCACGCGCGCCGTGCTCGGGTTCGGCACTCGCATCGTGCTCATTCGCGCCGTGCGAGTGATGCGCGCCCGACAACGAGTGCCCGGAATTCTGTTGGTGACAAGACCGGTCTTTGCTGCCTTGACTGCTCATCTCGACGCTCCCTTGATACCCGCACAGACTCGATCGGGTTCGCGCATGGCTCGGACCGAGCTCGTTTGCACTGAAGACGCACGCATATGCGTTGCCGTAACCGGGCTGCTGAGATCCGGCAAATCAGCGAAGTTCGGTAGGGCTATATCCGGCTTGCTGGATGGCCGCGACGAATTCGCCCGGCGCATGCTCCGATAAAACGCGAACGAGCTTGGTGTTCAGATCGATATCGACTTGCGCGTTTGCATCGACAACCTCGATGGCCTTCGTCACGACGTCTGCACAGTGACCGCAGGTCATATCCTTGATCTCGAGTTCCATTCCTTAACTCCATTCAGGGTTCGATTCATTCGTACACAGTTTGGGCGTCCTGGGCTCTGTCCTGGATCAACTGCAACGCGGTTGGCCTGCCAGCTCCGCCAATATCGGGCAGTCCGGGCGCGAGTCTCCCTTGCAGTGCGCCGCCAGATACTGGAGCGTATCGCGCATCTCCACGAGTTCGCGGATGCGCTCGTTCAGGTCATCGATGTGCTGCGTGACCATCTGCTTGACCTCGCTGCTGGGTCGTTCGCGGTCTTCCCAAAGTGCCAGCAACGCGGAAATTTGCGTGATCGAAAGTCCGAGATGCCGTGCCCTGCGTACGAATCGCAGGATCTCGACGTCTCTCGCCGTGTACGTCCGATAGTTCGAGCCGGTTCGTGTCGCCGGGCGGATCAGCCCGGATTCCTCGTAGTGGCGAATCATCTTGGCCGAGACACCCGAAGATTTCGCCACCACGCCGATGTTCATCACTTTCTCCCAGGCGGGACACCCGCCGCTCTCAAAAACATTATTGGCCTTCCCACAGTGGGAAGGTCAAGTTCCGGAGGTGCGTCCAGGGACGAAGGGCACGTTCCAGCCGCAACTGCGAGGCGCCGTCCAGCTTACAAGCCCGGAGTGAACGCAAAAAGCCGGTTGGCTTACGTCGTGTCTGGCAGTGGACTCGGGACCATCGCGGCGGCCGCCATCAGCACGGCCTGCGCGAGAGCTCGATTGGGAGCACCGTGCCGAAATGGCGCAGTGACGCCGCAGGCGCAGCTGCAGAAGGATCTTTCAATGCGAACAACAGCTTTGGAATGCGCAGTGTCGCGAGCAGTCGCCGGGTGATATCAAGCCGCTTGATCTGGTGCTCGTGTTTGGATTCCCTGATGCGCCCCGATCAGCTCCGACCGGCGCGGCCGCGCGTCGGGCCACCATGACGCGCACCGAGGCGCGGAATAAAGGGAGGGACTTCGTTCATGTACTGACGGTATGTCTCGCCAAATTCAGCGAGCGATTCCCGTTCTTCCGAACGCGCCAGTCGTGTGTACATGTACACGAGCACCGGAAACATGCCAAGCGTCAACAACGTCGGCCATTGCAGCAGGAAGCCGAACATGATCAGCACGAAGCCGACATACTGGGGATGACGTATCGATGCGTAGACCCCAGTCCTTGCCATGGTATGGCTGCGCTGGGCACGATAAAGCACCTGCCAGCCGGCTGAGATGAGCCAGAAGCCGCCGCCGATGAATACGAAGCTCAGCAGATGGAATGCCCCGAAGTGCGGGTTTGCCTTCCAGCCAAACAGCATTTCCGGCAGGTGCCCCGCGTCGTGCGAAAACCAGTCTGTCTGCGGATAGTGAGTCTGCAGCCAGCCTGAGAGCAGGTAAATGGTCAGCGGAAAGCCGTACATCTCCGTGAAGAGCGCCACGATGAAGGCCGAAAACGCCCCCAGCGAACGCCAGTCGCGCTTCGTCTTCGGCTTGAAGAACGTGAAGGCAAAGAAGATGAAAAAGGCCGAGTTCAGGATGACCAGCAACCACAGGCCGTAGGCGGGAGGATTGTCGTGCATGACTGGCTCCTGTCGATGGTCCTGTCAGTGATGATGGGAACTGGTATTCCCGTCGCGATCGGGTTCATTTCTGCCCGCCCTCTCGCCATGACCACCTCCGCCATGTCCATGGTGCATGAACAGATGCATCAATGGACATGCGAGAAAGAGCAGGTACGGCAACCAGCCCAGCAGATGCGCCCGGTGCTCTGTCACCAGGTAAAACGCACCAATCGCGATGAATCCGATCAGCACGATGTTTGTGCGCGAACGCCCGAATCCGCCCGGTTTCCGCTCCTGGCCACCATGTTCCATACAGGACTCCGCAGTCGCCGCCGTCAGTCAGACTGACGGCGTTTGTTGCAACCTACGCTCGCGCGGGACGAGATGCTTGACCCAAATCAACTGACGTGAGCACCCTTCCCGCGGCACGCGAAGACAAGCGCGGCGCCCCACATTGCCGCGAGGACCAGGAGAACCTGCTTGAAATCCGAATCAATGATGAGCTTGACGACGCTCATCATGCCAATTGAAAAGCCGCCCGCCACCAGGGCCACAACAATGGCGTATCGTTTTCGTTCGGCGAATGCGCCCACAGCGAGGTGTACGAAGAGAACGCCCGTAGAGGCAATGTAGCCTCCGAGAACCGTGAAGACCCATCGGAGCCACAACATGAGCCGCGGCGCGTCAGCCTGGATCTGTGCGGTCGACACCGCCAGGTAGCGCATGTCCGAGGGCAGCAGGGGCGGTCGAAGGAAAATGAAATATGCGCCGACCAGCACCATCGCTACTCCCACGGCAGCAAGCAGCCATGCGTGCAGATCCACCAGGCTGCGGATTCGCCGGCCGGCCCTGTTGGCTGACGTGCTCTTCCTCGCGCCGCCCGCGTCCGTCGCGCTGGAGTGTTTGCTTGACTCCCGGTCGCACACGTTACGGCTCCCCTGGTGGTGGCTCGACGCCACGCCGAAGGAACGGGGATGCCAACCGGTACCGCATCACAGCACCACAGGCGCATCGGGCAGCTCGTCACGGTCAGGGCCAGCGGCCGGGTAGTGTCTTGTAAGGTGATTGGCTACCGCCTGAATTCCGTGGACCGCGCCGTCCCGGTACGCTCCACTGCGAAATTCCGCCTCCATGGATTCGCAGATCTCCTGCCACCCCGTTGCGCCGACTCGCGCATGAACTCCCCGGTCCGCGACGATTTCAACCGCGCGGTCCGCGAGTAACACGTAGATCAGCACGCCATTGTTGTGCTCGGTGTCCCAGACCCGCAATTGCGAGAACACCTCGATCGCGCGCTCACGTGGCGATTGCCCGCGGAAGAGGTGCGCACTGTGGAGCGCACCTTCAACCGCAAAGCAGACTTCCCCGACATGTGCGGCATTGCAAGCCCTGATGGCTTGCCCGATTGCCATCAGTGTGGCGGGTGGAAAAGCGCGCCTGACCTTCCAGTGAGTCGTGAGGAGGTGCCTGACGATTCGGCTGAGTTCCATGCTTACCACCTGCCCGACGCACCACCGCCGCCGAATCCACCACCGCCACCGCCAAATCCACCACGTCCGCCTCTGTTGAACCCGCCGTTGTGGCGTCCGATGCCGTATGTTCCGACGTAGGCGCCCATGCCCGCACCTGTCAGCGTAAAGAGGAAGGCAATCACGCCAGCAGCCACCGTTACCAGTATGCCGGCGGTCAGCAGCCATGCAATGAGCGCCGCGCCCCCTCCAGCGACCACAGCGCCGGGCAATCGGCCGAGTGCAGAACGCAGCATGCCGCCGAATACGGCTGCGAGCATGAAGATGACGGGCGCGAGTTTCCAGACATCCGGCGAACCCGGGCCTGCGTGGGGCTGCGGAGGAGGCAATGGCTCACCGTCCGCCACCCGGATCATCTGATTGACACCCGCTGCGATACCGTCGTAGAAGTTGCCTTCCTTGAATCGCGGCACAATGATTTCGCGGATGATGCGGCTGCTGATGGCATCGTTGAGAGCGCCCTCAAGGCCGTAGCCAACCTCGATGCGTAACGCACGGTCGTCCTTCGCCACGATGAGAAGCGCTCCGTCATCCACCTGCCTGCGTCCGAGTTTCCATTGCTCGACGACCCTCAGCGAATACTGCTCAATCGTCTCTTCGCCGGTCGTCGGAACAATCAGCACGGCGATCTGAGTGCCTTTTCTCTTCTCAAATGCCTGCAGCGTCTGCTCCAGTTCGCCCACCTGCTCCGGGGTGAGCGTACCGGTCTGGTCCGTCACACGTGCCGTCAAGGGCGGAACCGCGACCTCAGCGCCTACCTGCGGCGTCAGACACAGCGCGAACGCGGCAATCAGCGCCAGCGAGACTTTCTCCAGCACATTCAATTGGTGGCCCCAGCAGCCGCCGGGCGGCCCCCTTGCGTCGTGTCGAACTCGACGCGGGGCGGTCTGGCAATATCCGCTTCGTTGCTGACGGAGAAATTCGGTTTCTCCTTATACTCAAACGCCATGGCGGTGAGGTCGGACGGAAACGAGCGCACGCTCTTGATGCTGCAGGTCGCGGCACCAGCAAGCTCAAGGAAGTGTCCGGGGGGCGGGCGATTTCCTTTGCATGGCCGCTTGATATCGATCAATTCACGCCCACTCCGCGTCGCTACGATGTCCGCGTAGTGAAGGCGATCTGCGCGCGGAATCAATGCGCCTGAGTCGTTGCGGGAGCTGGTCATGAACATGAAGCCGTACTGGAAATTCGGGGTCGCCATTGCATTGACGCTCGCGACCAGCTACACGGTATGCGCCGCACTATATGCGGCGTGGCCCGCGCTCGGCATTGACTTCCTGAATGCACTGTTTCACGGCCTGGACTTCCGCAAGCACGATACCGGCGTCACTTTCACGCTGGGTATGTTCGTCTACCCGTTTGTCGTGTTCGTCGTCTGGGGTTTTGCTGTAGGAAGACGCTTTTCGCCTGGGTTCGCGAAATCTTGTATCGTGGAGAAGCATGATGGAATGGCTATCACAAGACTGGTTGTGGATCTTGCTTGCGCTCGCTGTTTTCGTTCTGATGCGACGCGGCGGGATGAGTTGCGGCATGGGCGGATACCGTCGAGAACCTCGCGAACATCAACCCCAAGACGCCGGCCCTCCGCGCGATCCGGTCAACGGATATTCGGTCGACCCGACTCACGCGCTTACCTCGATATTTGATGGGCGCACGTACTACTTTGAGTCCGAGGAGTCACGCTCGGAGTCCCGTGGGACGTTCATGTTCGGTAACGCTTGCCACACCGGCGCCGCGACCGACAGATCGATCCACTCTGCGGTCTGCAAAGGGTTCGCTTCAGACGGCGACCAGCTTGCGCCGTTGCTCGTCCCGCCGGCAACCATCACCCGCGGCTCGTAGTGCGGAGGCCGCAAGGGAAGGAGAATCGCAGTACCGTCGCCGCTCGGGGGAATCTGCAAGAGCACCGATAGCGCAAGACTCTGAGCGTCCTGACAAGACACTAATCGCGGGCTGCCAGCTCATTCGCGAACGACACGGCCTCCTCAAAAAGATCTTCAAGTGAGGTAAAGGCTGGGCTCCTCGCTTCGAATGCGAGCCAGCGTCGCATGGGACCACGCCCGTGTGGCTGGAAGGACGAACAGCCTGGTGTTTTCATCAGCGCAGCCACGGAAAGCTGCGGAAGCCTCAGTGCGATCATCTCGCCGTACACGCAAGCTGCCATCCTTCGTCTAACAAAGAAGGCCGGGCAGCCAAAAAACTTGCGCTCCGCAATAACGTCATATCGGCACGCCACTATCCTCAGCGCGACAAGCATCGCCGCGCTGTGCTCCAGCCTGGGTGTCTTCATCTGATTTTCTTTCGATTGCCAGCAACGCAGGAATAGTTAGCCCGGGCCTCACTGGAAAGTACGGCACGGCGGCCTACGCTGCTTGTCGCGCGTTACTTTGGGAGCGGCCAATTGTGCGAGCGAGAAGAACGATGAGCGCAAGTATTGTGACATAGGTCACGATCTGAATCCCCGCCGGACGGGCTGTGTAGCCAATGAGGGTGTGAAGCATCTTGCCGGGAATGGTAGTCTCGTTGAGCAACCACGATGTGTCCCAGACGGTATCACCCCGCGACGGCAAGAGGGCCGCAGACACCAGGTGACCAACATCCGAGCATGACGACTGCGACGAACATCACACAGGCATTGAACACTTCCTGGCCCATACCCGACGCCCATGAAGCAATGACGTCAGCAAATATGGCAATGAGCGCAGCCCCTATGATCCCGCAGACCAGGCCGACGCTCACCCACCGTCCACGGTTAAGCACCCCTTTGGTTGCTGCCATTACGATCGACACGACGAGCGCGGCTTCAAGAACTTCACCGGAAGACGATGAGGGCGGTGGAGAGCATGGTGTTGCAAACGGCTACTTAACGATCAGATGGGTCTTCGACTCTACTTCGTGATATTCGTCGTGAAACTCGTACGTTCCAGCTTTCAGCGGTCCGATGAGAATATCGCCCTGCTTGCCGGCGGGGATCCACCTTCACGGCCTTGAAATCATCACTCTCGAATTCGGCTGGCGTCGAATCAAGATTCTTGACCGTAACCTTCACTCTTTTACCAGCAGGGATGGTCAGCTCGGGCGGTGAGAACTTGTGGTCCTTGAGCATCAGGTTGTGAGCCTCCTGTGCAGCAACTGCGTTTGCTGCGGACAGAACCAACGAGGTCTTCGCAAAGACAACTGAGACGCGCGCGTTGTTTTCATCAGATGTCTGCCGGTTTGTAACAGGTGGTAGTAGAGGTGATAATAAGAGTGGTTATCATCTTCGGCCGCATGACCCATAAATTCAGTAGGGGATTGTGCTTCACTGCCACAGGGCAACACCAGCGGAAAGCCGCGACATCTGCCTGTCGATAGCGCGCTCCGCGTCCGGGCTTGCAGTTATTCTCCCTGGTAATGCAGCGGGTTGCGCTGCCCTGGTGGCCCTTCTCCCCGTCCGCGTGAACTTCGACGAGCTTTTGATTGCGTCAACCCGCAACCCGAGTCATGCGCCAAGCATGAGGTAACATGAAACATTCCTCCCAAATTTCGCAACGGCGGGTTAGGTAGTCAAGGCAATGAGAGCGGTCTCTTACGAACTGGCAAGGGCCCGCCTGAGTGCGGGGTCCGGTCGCGTCGCCGTGCTCACTGCGTTTTATGAATGTCCTCGTGAGCACACGACTGCGGAACAAGTGTTTCGCCGGCCATCGGCAGGGGCCGACCGATGCAGTCAGGCGAGTGTCTATCGCGCACTGTCCAGCCTTCTGGAAGCTGGACTCATCTCGAATGCATGGGTGGGTGAAACGCGGGTGGTCTACGAGCTCAATCGCGGAGCGCCACAGTGGAAGCTGATGGCATCCACGTAGGACGCGCGAGTTGACTCTTGCACCGGTGGCTCAGGATCGTCCTGAAACGCAAAAGCAGGAGCGGTACGTGGCCAAGATATTGCTGGTGGAGGACGATCCGCGCATGCTCGACGCCCTGGTCTGGCTGATCGAGTCCGAAGGTCATCAGGTGGCTCAGGCACGCAATGGCGCAGAAGCGCTGGCGCTCGCGCGTTCGCAACCGCCAGAATTAGTCGTCACCGATTACATGATGCCACTTATGAATGGACTCGAACTGGCCAGAGCATTCGCTGACGACCCCCGGCTTTCGATGGTGCCGGTCGTACTCACCTCGGCCATCGCGGAGCCGCCTGACCCGAGTGCCTTTTTTGCCTTCCTGCGCAAACCGTTCGCCGCGTCCCAGTTCCTCGACCTGATCAACAAGACTGTCGCCCCGCCACACGGCTAGCCGCAGGGCTGGCATGCCGTTTCCTGCCTGGCGGCGGCAGACTCCCTCTAGCAGAACTCACGGCGCGCCAAGCCACGGACGCCGTCAGCCGGTTGCGGGAGCGTCAGGTCAGGGGAGGCTGTGCAGGAGCCGCTTGGTCGTTCCGCCGCGTGCAACGTCAGCCCGTCCATTGGCAGAAGGGGGAGCCGATGAACGGGTGCCCTGATGAACTGCGGATACAGGGTCGAGAATGCTCGAGGCCTGATACAGACAAACCCATTCCGGCTGCTCCGGCTGCCGCGGATCGAGTTCGAGCAACCAGTTCGTGTTGCAGTTGCAGCAAACGTAATGTCGCAGAAGCACTGGGCGTCGGCCGAGCGGCCGCAGCCGAGTCTGGGCGCCGACTCTCCGCAGTCCCACATGTGGCTGGACGGTGTTTCCCAGTTGCATTCGTTCGCACGCTTCGCAGGACATGGCTGGCAGAGTGTCACTGGACGAGCGAAGCACTATAGCACCGAGCTCTGCGACAGAGAGTCAGCAATCGAAGAAAAAGCCCGCAGCGGCGGACTGAACACATATGCATGGAGGAGACGATGCTCGGTTCATACGAGCGTCGCCCTTGGGAGAATACGAACGGGTCGCATGGACACAACGCGGCCATTGCGCATCGCCGCGGCAATCGCTGCTTTCAGGACCACAACGTCCGATCCAGGTATCGCTCGCGCTGAACACGTTGCGGTGCCCATTCCCGCCATTTCGGACCATTCTTGCTAATCCACGCACGGGCATCCGCTTCGCAGGTAAAGCCATGCACCTGGGTTTGAAAGCCATCTTGCCACGTCGCCAGCACAAAGCAGCAGGAGCCATCGTTTAGGCTCATGGTCACGTAGTTCGGAGTTTGACGGCGCATCAATGTTTCTCCGTCGGCGGAAATCAGCAGGCATACCCCATTAGATCGAGATCGGCACTTCACCGATAGGAAGATAGAGATGGTCGCCGATACCCTTGATGCCAGGCACCCCTTCTACCGCTGCGCGGATCGCAGTCCGTTCGTCTTCTGACTGAACGACGCCCCAAAAGTGCACGACGCCGTCCTGGACCAGGACGCCGTGGCGGGGCAACGCCCAGCGGCGTTTGCTGAGTTCGCGCAGAACCGCTTCGCGGATCTCCCGATCGCTGGACGAGGTCGCCAGCTTGACGGGCGTGACGGTTGCAAGCGCACGGATCAGATTCGAGCGGCTTACGATTCCGACGAGCTTATCGTCGCGTAGTACGGGAACGCGCTTGACGCGGTGCCGTTCGAGCAGGTGCAGCGGCGTATCTTCGCTCACTGACACGACGGGCTGGCTCATGATGTCCATCACCGTGTGCGCGTGCTCCTTGACATACTCGCTCGCAAGTTTGCGGTTCGAAGTAAACAACTCCAGCCACCACGAACGCCGCCTCTCGCCAGTGCCGATTTCCGTTCGCCGCACCAGATCGCCCTCGCTGAGCATGCCTACCACCTGTCCGGTGGAGTTGACAACAGGCATGCCGCTAATGCGGTTGTCGTCAAGCAGCTTGGCCGCTGTCTGCACGTTCATATCGGGCGAGGCAACCACCACGTGCGAAGTCATGACGTCAATAGCGCGCATAAGTTTCTCCTTCAAAACCGATGGTCATTCTTTGCTGCCGCGAGGACGCTCAGTTGACCTATATCAAGGGTTCGGCCGCGGCCCGGTCGAGGTGATCTCGCTCCAGCTCTTTTCGGCGGGATTCGGCTTCGAGATCGTTCAACACCCCCACGCGCTGTACACGGGCGTCGAAGTCGCCCGACGTGCGGCATCGCGGCTGGGCGAGCAAGACTATCGTTTGCTGACGAACAATTGCGAACATCTCTGCATGTGGTGCGTGGCAGGCCACGGAAAAAGCGATCAGGTCGATGCGTGCATCCGCAATCCCGCTCGCGCTGTGCGGGTCCTCTTCACGCTGTTCTTCTGCAAGCTCGTTCGTGATTGCAAGCCTGCTGCTTTCGGCAAGACGTTCGAAGCCGTTGTACCGGCGCTGAACTACTGATCCAACCAACAGCAGACGCCTGCACCACCGTTTGCGCGCCCCGACATTCGCAGCGCCATGCCTGCCGCGCGAAAGCAAACCGGGCGCCGAAGATTGACATGTATCAAGCCTGACAGCAGGCACGCGCCGAAAATCCACCTGCTGACGCCCGATCACTACGCAGTGCGCCGGTACCCTTCCCAGAGACAGGTCTCGATGAATGCCGGCCCATCTCCACCAGAGTGTCGCCCCGATGGCGAGCCGTCCGCGCCGCGAGCCGACGCACTGAACATCGTCCGAACGCTCTCTGCACCGAACGCGCGACCACGCGCCCAGGCAGCCTGGGCGGTCGGCCTCCTTTGCCTGCTCGTGCTGGTGGTCGCGGTCGTGCGCGCCGGTTCACTCGAGCGCAGTCTCGCGCTCGCACGCGCGGCGCGCCCAGGCTGGCTGCTGATCGCGGTCGCAGCCCAGATTTCGACCTACTTGAGCGCCGCGCTTGTCTGGCGCCAGCCTCTGCACGATTCGGGCTACGAACTGCCGATGCGCGTACTGGTACGGCTCGGCATCATCAAGGTCTTTACCGATCAAGCGCTTCCGAGCGCCGGCCTCGGCGGCAGCCTCATGGCCATTCGCGGGCTGCTGCGCCGGGGCGTGCCGCGCTCGATCGCGCTGACCGCACTGCTGTCGAGTCTGCTCTCGCGCGATATCGCCTTTCTGATCGTCGTGTTCATGAGCGCCGCGATTCTCTGGCTCCATCACGCTGCGGGCACCACGCTCTTCGCCGGCGTTGCCGTATTCCTGCTGGTGCTATTGCTCGTTCCTGCCATCCTGATTCACCTTCTGGCTGCCCATGCTGCCCGGCTTCTGGCTTGCCCGCGTCGAATTGCGCGCGAGCCGGCGCAAAGCGGAGGCGCCGCATGATTCGTCACAGCGATAGCGAGCGCGCGTCTTTAAAGGGCATATGGCGGGGCCTGCGGCGTATCTACGTGACACGCAAGCACCGCGAAAGGCCGGCGTAGTGAATGACCCGGCCATTTCCGATATAGATGCCGTGATGCCGATAACTCGCGCGCTTCGTGGCGAGGTGGGTGCCCACCGACAGAAAACGCGTGGACATGACCTCTGTGCAACCGGATTCTTCAGGCTGGCTCATGACTCGCTCCCGGCCATTGCGGCGGCGTCTGTGCTGTCGGGACTACGCCCCTGATGCTAGATTTGCGCACCGCGTGATCACACTGCTGCTTTCGCCACGCTTCAAGTATTGGATTTGGCGCCGGTAGCAACAATCAGCCCCGGCTGAGATTGGTGTCCGATCTGCGCCGTGCGTGTCAGAAATGACTGACACCACGTGATCGGAACGCTGATCCCGAATTGCCAGGCATGTGCTGGCGGACTGCACGCCGCGCGACCGCCGTCTGCTTGATGCAGATCAGCTGAAGGAGGGCGGCCCGTGCCACGCTTGTTTTGATGGTCCGCATTGGGACCCGATTCGAAGGAGGTGAGGATGAAGACCGATTTGCAGCTCAAGCATGACGTGGAAGCCGAACTGGAGTGGGAGCCCGCGGTGACCGCCTCGAACATAGGGGTGGAGGTGAAGGACGGTGTCGTGACCCTTGCCGGGCACCTATCGAGCCTTGGCGAGAAGATCGCAGCCGAGCAGGCGACACGACGTGTGGGCGGCGTGCGCGCGCTCGTGATCGAACTGGATGTGCATCTGCCGGGCGAAGACGTTCGCACCGACGAGGACATCGCGCACATCGCGCGTTCCGTTTTGCGCTGGACCGCAGGACTGACCGAGGACGCGGTGCAGGTGCAGGTCGAGCGTGGCCACGTTGTGCTCAGGGGCGCGGTTGACTGGCCATGGCAGAGTCAGACCGCAGTGCGTGCCATTGCCCAACTTCGAGGCGTCGCGGACGTGATGGACCACATCGAAATCCATCATAAGGTAGGGCCGGACCAGATCAGCAAGGACATCCTCGACGCCATGCGCCGACATGCGGACCGCGAGGCACGGCATATTCAGGTCACCGTGCAGGAGGGCACGGTCAGGTTGTCCGGCAAGGTTCATTCGTTTGCCGAACGCTCCGTGGCTCGAGGCGCGGCGTGGGCGGCGCCTGGTGTGCGCGCCGTGGTGGACGATCTGACAGTGGAGTGACGCGGCGATTGCGGGCGGGGGCGCGCTGACGTACGTGTGCTGAGGCTTTGCGGGAGATCGCGCGGCTGGTTTGGCGATCAGCGCGCAGCGACGTTGCGAGCGATGGCCGATTTCGCGCGCAAGACGCCGAATCCAGCAGCTTGCACAAGAAGCGCGCGGCCGCGCGGATGCAGGCCGACGGCTGCGAGAACGAAGAACGAGCCGGGCAGGGCGAGGACGGCGAGAAAGATCAATCGCTTGTACATGATGGGTCCCGCAAGGCTTCAACGAAGATGGATAAAGCTTAGATTGGGGCTGACTCGCACACTTGACCTGCATCAGGGGAACTTGCGCCGGGCCATGCGCTTGCGCTCATTGCGCGACGGGCGGCGTCTGACAACACGGTGCGGCGGCACGGTGCACAAGAACGGGGAAATCGAACTCGACATTCGTGGCCTGACGCACATTCACGAGCACCACGCGGGTCTGCTTCGCCCCTGCCGCGTATGCGGCGACCTGGTATCTTCCGGTCGGAAGCGACACGTAAAGGAACGGGCCGAGCGTGCGTGTCTTGAGCAACGACGCCCCGGAAGGACCGACGATCTCGACGTCCACGTCCGAAAGGAATTGTCCACCTTGCGTGACGAACGTCAGCCGCAGGCTGTACTGGCCGGCGACGCTGCGTATCGCGGCGGCTTCGTCACTGCCCACGCCGCCAGTAATGTAGGCGACGCCGTTCTGGACGGTCCGCGTCGCGGCGGCGTCCGTTCCAGCGGCGACGGTTTGCGCCGAGCAAACGCCGGCGCCGAGGGTCATTGCGGCAACCAGGGCAGCGCTCAGCGTGAAGCCAAGGGCAGGTTTCATGGTTTGCTCCTCGCGTAAGTGGCCGGTATTGCCACGATGGGAGCATCCCGCCTTCCAGCGGCGCTGCGTCTGATGCAAATCAAACCGCCCCGCGCTGCCTCGACGTCGTAGCTCTCTTGATGCAAATCAATGGTGTGACGCGACGCAAACCGATGATGGGCGTCAGGCAACGCGATGTGGTGCGGGATATCCCGCGGGACAGGAGGCAGAACATGTACGAGAGGATTCTGGCGGCGTTCGACGGTAGCGAAACCTCGAATCTGGCACTCGCCGAGGCACTGCGCACGGCGCAACTGACGGGCGGCCAACTTTATGTGGCACACGTGATCGACGTTGTGGCGCCGCCCGGCATGGGACTCACCTACGTTCCGGTGGAACTGCTCGCGTCGTATCGGGAGGAGGCCAGGAAGCTGCTGGAAGCTGCGCACGCCGAAGCGAAGGCGGCGGGCGTGAAGTGCGAGACGGAACTGCTCGAAGTGGGCGGCGTCACGCAAAGCGTGGCGGACTGCCTGCAAGCCTGTGCATCGCGCATTGACGCTCAACTCGTGGTGCTTGGCACACATGGTCGGCGCGGCGTCAGGCGCGCCTTCCTCGGCAGCGTGGCGGAGGAATTCGTCCGCAAGGCGGAGTGCCCTGTGCTGCTCGTGCGCGGCGAGGCCGCGTGAGGCGTAGCGGCCCGATGCATTGCGAACCCAATGCACGAACCTGATGCCTTCCGGTCAATACATGGAGCAACCCATGGAAAACGCAACTTCTCCCATTGTTTCGCTTGCACAGGTCACGCGCGCCGACCTTGCACGCGTGGGCGGCAAGAACGCCTCGCTCGGCGAGCTGATCGCCGACCTCGCGCCCCACGGCGTGAAGGTGCCGCCTGGTTTCGCAACCACGGCGCAGGCATACCGCGACTTCATCGAAGCGAACCGTCTCGACGAAGTGATCGCATCCGCGCTCGACGGCCTTGCTGCCCAGCGCAGCACGCTCGCCGAAACGGGCGCACTGATCCGTTCCGCCATCCTGCGCGGCGAATGGCCTGCCGCCATCGCGCAAGGCATCCGGACTGCCTACGAGGACCTCTGCCGCCAGACCGGCAATGAAAAGCTCGGTGTCGCTGTGCGTTCGAGCGCGACGGCCGAGGATCTGCCCGAAGCAAGCTTCGCCGGGCAGTTCGAAACGTTCCTGAACATATCCGGCAGTACGGCGGTGCTCGACGCATGCCGGCGCTGCTACGCGTCGCTCTATACCGACCGCGCGATCAGCTACCGCCAGGCCAAGGGATTCGACGCGCTGCAGGTCGCAGTCTCGGTAGGCGTGCAGCAGATGGTGCGCGCCGATCTCGGTGGCGCGGGCGTCATGTTTTCGATCGATACCGAAACCGGCTTCGATCGCATCGTGCTGATCAACGCGGCCTGGGGGCTGGGCGAAAACGTCGTGCAGGGCGCGGTCGACCCCGACGAGTACGAGGTCTTCAAGCCGCTGCTGGACGCGCCGTCGATCACGCCTATTGTCGGCAAGACGCGTGGCGCAAAGGCGGTCAAAATGGTCTGCACGCGCAGCCGCACCCAGCCGACGAAGAACGCGCGGACTTCGCGCGCGGAGCGCACGGCCTGGGTACTGAGCGATGACGAAATCCTGCATCTATCGCGCTGGGCCTGCCTGATCGAAGCACATTATGGCTGCCCGATGGACATGGAGTGGGCCAAGGACGGCGCCACTGGAGAAATCTTCATCGTCCAGGCGCGTCCAGAAACGGTTCAGTCGCGCCGCGACGCGGGCGCGCTCAAGACCTGGCGACTCGGCAAGACGGGACCGAAGCTGCTGTCGGGCGTGAGTGTCGGGGAGGCCATCGGCGCGGGGCAGGTCTGCGTGATCGATCAGCCGCGCGACATGGCTCGCTTCGTGGACGGCGCGGTGCTGGTCGCCCAGACCACCGATCCCGACTGGGTGCCGATCATGCGCCGCGCTTCGGCGATCGTCACGGATCATGGCGGCCGCACTTCGCACGCGGCGATTGTCAGCCGCGAACTCGGCCTGCCGGCGATCGTTGGAACCGGCAACGCCACGCGCGTGCTGCGCAACCGTCAGCAAGTCACAGTGAGTTGTGCGCAGGGCGAGGAAGGCATGGTTTATGAGGGCATCGCCGAATTTCACGCCGACGAGATCGACTTCTCGAACATGCCGCCTACGCGCACCGGGATCATGCTCAACCTCGCGAATCCGGCTGCGGCGTTTCGCTGGTGGCGCATCCCGTCCGACGGGGTGGGGCTCGCAAGAATGGAGTTCGTGATCAGCAACCAGATCCGGGTTCACCCAATGGCGCTCGTCCATTTCGACGACCTGAAGGACGAACAGGCGAAACGGACCATTCGCGATCTGACCGCCGGCTATGAAGACCGCACCGAGTATTTCGTCGAGCATCTCGCTCGTGCGCTTGGGCGTATCGCGGCCGCACAGTATCCGCGTCCCGTCATTGTGCGCATGAGCGACTTCAAGACCAACGAATACGCGAACCTGGTGGGCGGCGCGCAGTTCGAGCCGAAGGAAGCCAACCCGATGCTCGGCTTTCGCGGGGCCTCGCGCTACTACTCGCCGTTGTACCGCGAAGGGTTCGCGCTGGAATCCCGAGCGATCCGCCGCCTGCGTGAAACGATGGGGTTCACCAACGTCGTCGTGATGATTCCGTTCTGCCGCACGCCCGAGGAAGCCGACCGCGTGCTGGCTGTCATGAAGGAAAACGGCCTCGAACGCGGGGGCCATGGTCTGGAGATCTATGTGATGTGCGAGATTCCGTCCAATGTCGTGCTCGCGCGTCAGTTCGCGCAACGCTTCGATGGATTCTCGATCGGCAGCAATGATCTCACGCAGCTCACGCTGGGCGTGGATCGCGATTCGGCGCAGCTTTTCGGGCTCTTCGACGAGCAAAACGAAGCGGTCAAGTGGATGGTGCGCAGAGTGATCGCCGAGGCCCATCATGCCGGGGCCAAGATCGGCCTGTGCGGCGAGGCACCGGCGCACCACCCCGACTTTGCCGCTTTCCTCGTGGAATGCGGCATCGACTCGATCTCGGTGAGCCCCGACAGTTTCGTCGCGGTCAAGTGGCGCGTCGCGGACAGCGAGCCGGCGCTCGATGCGCAGGCCGGCATGCCCGTGAGCCTGACCGAGCGTTTGCCGCTCTGAGCGGGGCGGCGTCAATCGCGCCGCCACCAGCGCACGCCATCGTGGACCAGAAAGGCAAGGATCATCGCGACGCAGGACGGCGATGTCCATTGCCTGATGGTCCTCTCATTCACTCCGGCGCGATGGTTGCATCCTTCGTTGTGGCGTGTGCGTCGAGCTGTTCGAGGCGCGTTGCCTGATCGTCCGCATCGGGCTCCCCGCATTTCGCGAGCAGCGCCGCGCGCGTATGCTCGCGCAGACTCACCATCGCGCGGAAATCGGCTCCCTGCGCATAGATCGGGGCGAGCACTTCGATCTCGATGTCCCCGCTCTCCGGTATCCAGTGTCCGTCGCGCAGCGCCGTGCGCGCGCCGCGCACGGCGACGGGCAGCACGGGCCTCGCAGCCAGCACGGCCGCGCGAAACGCGCCCAGCCTGAATGCCCGCAGGCCGGCGGCGGATACGAATGTCCCTTCGGGGAAGAACAGCAGCGTCTCGCCTGCGCGCGCGCATTCGACCAGTTGCGCTTCGTCGGCCAGGCTCTGACCATAGTCGTCGCGCGCCACGAAGCGGGTGCCTAGCGCGCGCAGCAGCCCGCCCACGAACGGGCGCCGCGAGAGCTCCCGCTTCGCGACGAAGTGCACCGGCACAGGCAGCGTGGCCAGTAGCGCGACCACGTCGAGGTAGCTCGTATGATTGGCGGCCAGTACGGGATGCGTTGGTGCGTCAAGGTGCTCCGCGCCGCGCAGCGTCGTACGCAGTCCGACGGCGCGCAGCACGAAGCGGCACGCGCGAGCGGCCGCGTGCCAGCGGCGGGCAGGCTCGCGTTCGAGTGCGACCCACACCGAGACTGCCGAAAACGCCAGTCCGACGAGGCACCAGCACCAGGCGCCGCGGGTGCTGCGCCGCAGCCGCGCGACGCCAGCCCGCGTGAGCGGAACCACGTTTGCCACAACGAGAGCGAATGCCTGACGCCAGGGTGCGAACGCGCTCATCGGCGCTTCAGGCGCATCGCCGCGGCGTAGTCGCTCGATCGTCGCAGCCCGACGGATTTTTCCGCCAGGCGTTCTGAAGATGCCATGCGGAGCGACGAGCATGACGCGCTCGGCGGGCGCACCGCACAGCCGCCGCGCGACGGCATTGACGCGCGCCTGGAGATCGGCGCGATCTGCGGCATCGCGCATCGAAGTTTCGACGATCAGGACGAGCCGCTCGGTACCGGCCAGGGGATCAGGCTCGCCGCAGGCCGCCACGCCGCCCGGTTCGACGCCGTTCAACTGTGCGAGCGCGTGCTCCAGCTCATCGGGAAAAATGTGGCGGCCAGCCCGGATGATGAGATCCTTCGTGCGCCCTGTCACGAAAAGCTCCCCGTCTGCGAGATAGCCGAGGTCCCCGCTGTCGAGCCAGCCGTCGTGCGCGAGACGCGCCGTTTGCTCGGGATTGCGGTAATAGCCCGCCGTTGCGCTCGCGCCGCGAAACTCGATATGTCCAATCCGGCGTTCGGCAAGCGGCTGGCGCCGCTCGTCCACGATGCGCAGTTGGGTATCCGCGAGCGGATAGCCGCAGGCAACGAAGACAAGCGGGTCGTCGTCCATGCGCGTCGTCTTTACGGCTTCGCCGAGCGTACTGAGCGCCTCACGCTCCACCAAGTCCACGCGCAGGCCGCGCGACGGGGTAGGGAACGTGACAGCGAGCGTGTTCTCGGCGAGTCCATAGACCGGCGTGATGGCGTGCGCGTCGAACCCGAACGCCGCGAAGCGGCTTGCGAAGGCCCGCAGCGTAGCTGGATTCACCGGCTCGGAGCCGCAGAACGCGAACCGCAACGACCGGAGATCGAGCCCGGCGAGCTGGCGCTCCGGCACACGCCGCGCGCACCACTCGTAGGCGAAGTTGGGTGCCGCGGTGATCGTCGCGCGGTGTTGCGAGATCGTTTCCAGCCAGACGGCGGGGCGCGCCAGAAAGGCGAGCGGCGACATCGCGACAAGTGGAAAGCCGAAATAGAGCGGCGCGAGCCATGCGCCGATCAGCCCCATGTCGTGATAGAGCGGCAGCCAGCTCACAAGCCTGTCGCCGGGCTGCACGATCATGCGCTCGCCCATCGCGCGGATGTTCGAAAGCAGGTTCGCGTGGCTCAGCATGACGCCCTTGGGCTCGCCGGTGCTGCCCGAGGTGTACTGGAGCAAGGCGAGGTCGCGTGTTCCGGTCCTGACGAGCGGCGCCTGCCCGCTATCGTCGATTTGCACCGGGGCGAGCGCCGCGCTGATAACGAGCTGACGCAGCGTCGGAACCTTCAGCCTGAGCAGATGCGCTACCGGGCCCAGCGACGCCGAAGCGATCAGCGTGGAGACTCCGGCATTCGCAAGGATCGAAGCATGACGCGCGACGTGCTCCTCGACCTGCGCGAGGCTCGTGGGCGGATAGATCGGCACGGGAACGGCTCCGCACAGCATCAACGCCGCGAAGGCGACGAAATAATCGATGCCGGTTGGCAGCATGAGTGCGACCCGCGCGCCAGGATCCACGCCGAGCGAACGCAGCACATTGGCGGCATGCGAGGCGCGATGGAAGAGCGCAGCGTAAGTGAGCTCCGTCGTGGTGCCGTTGTCGATGAGCGTGAGATGGAGCCGATCCGGATGCCTGAGCGCGTGCCATTGGAGTACCTCGGCGAGCGTTTGGGCCTGTTCGGGCACCGCCAGCGCAGGTTCGCTGCACATTTCGGGCAGCGGGACGAGACGTGCCGCTGCCTCGACCGGCATGGCTTCGGCGCCCAGCTCGATTGCCTTGAGCAGGTCAGCGGGCGTGACCGCCGCAAACGCGTCGGGCGGCAAACGGACGCCGAACGCCTGTTCGATGCGTTCGGCCAGTTCGGCGCGCGCGAGGCTGTCGAAGCCGAGATCGCGCTCGAGTTGCGTCGTCATCGAAACGCGGTCGCGATGCTGCGCCTCGCCGTGCAACTCCGTGGCGAGGGTATCGACGAGACGCAGCAGACATACCGCGCGAGTGTCGTCGGATTGTGGAGTCATGGCGTGCAGTGGCGCGGTTCCAGCGGGGAGCGATCGTCTAGAGCGGGACCCAGTACATCCCGTCGCGAACATACAGGCGCTTTACGGCCGCCCAGGCAATCCGGCGAGCCGCTTCCTCGCGGCGCGGGTCCAGGGCGTGGTCGGCGTAGGCGCGATTGAACGCGGCCCGGAAGATGTCCTGCGCATGAGGCGGCAAATGATTGCGTACGCCCAGAGGCAAGTCGCTATTCGTCGGGTAAGGCATGGCTGTGAGGTGCGGGTTGCACACGAAGTCAAGCGGAACAAGTGAGAGGCTCGCGCGCCTCAGTCGACCTGCATCTGATTCAAATCAAGAGACGCCAGATCTTGTCTGCACGCACGCGCGTTCCGCCGGCCGGCTACCCGTCCCCCAAAAAGTACTGATGCAGGTCAATTGCGCGGGAAGCCCCTCCGATAGATTGAACGAGGAATGCGACCTGCCGGGCGAAGCCGCGCGTTGCGGATCAGGCGGTGGTGGTCGATCGATCTGGAGATTGCAAATGAGAGAGAGCCCCCAGAATCTACCGTTTTCACCCGTTTCCATGCTGAGCATGAGCGCGCGCATGGTGCAGCTTGGCCTGGACGATTTTCAGGCCCTGCTCGGACTGCAGGCGAAGTGCGTCGAGCGTGACCGCGTGGCGGCCCAACATGCGTGTGAAGCCCTGACGGATGTCCGCACGTACGATAAGGGGGCGCTCGTGCAGACGTGTCAAAACTTGTTCCGGGAGTACTGCGCGGCGAGCGTGGCCTTGTTCGAGCAAAGTCAGGAACTGGCTATGCGAAGCCAGACGGCGTTTGGGGCGTTGCTGCGAGCCGGCGCGATCGACTTCGAAAAAGCCTGTATCCGTGCGCAGGCTCAGGCGACCCGCCAGACTGGCGCCGTGCCGCAGGCGGCCGACTGGTTGACGTACCTGGGCCAATTCGCGGGCGTGCGCCCGAATGGTGAGGCGAAGTTCGAAAGTCGTCCCGCAGCCACCGGTGCCTGATAGTCAGGAGTCCAGATTCCGCCAATGACGCCCGCGCGTACGGAGCACGCCATGAAAGCCGATACGCAACTGAAGCAGGACGTGCTGGACGAACTGGCGTTCGACTCAGCGTTGGACGCGTCGCGTATTCGTGTCGAAGTGGCAAACGGAGTCGTGACGCTGGCGGGCGCGGTGCCGGTGTTTGCCCACACGCATGCCGCCGAACACGCTGCGCAGCGCGTGAGCGGCGTGTGTTCGGTCGTTACGCGGATGCGGGTCGAACGGCCGGTTATCGACCCGCCAGGCGACGACGAGATTGCGGATATGGCGCGCGCTGTCCTGCACTGGACGGCCGGCGTGCCGCAGCGGGCCGTGGAGGTCGAGGCTGAGAACGGCCATCTTTTCTTGCGGGGAGCGGTCGAATGGGAATGGCAGCGCGAGCTTGCGATTCGCGCGCTCGTGCGCTTGCGAGGCGTGACGGGAATCACGAGCCGCGTGGAGGCGCGTCGGCGCATGGACCCGCGGAAAATCGGCGAGCGCATCGGCAAGGCGTTTCAGCGCTATGCGGACGACGAGGCGAGCCGCATTCACGTCGAAGCAAGCGAGGGCATGGTGACGCTGAGAGGGACGGTAGCATCGGACGCCGAACGCACCGTAGCGCGCGGCGCGGCGTGGGCGCATCCCGGCGTGCACGCGGTTATCGACGAACTCGTGCTGGTTTGACGCCGCGGAGTCCCGCCATGCCAGTGAGCCTCGCCCCGAACCATCCTTCGACCTCGGCCGCTGCAACCGTGCCGCGCGCCGTGGGGCGCGTGAGCGCCTTGCGCGGCGCGGTTCTGGACATTGTGTTTGAAGACGGGCCGCTGCCTCCCGTCGAAGACGCGCTGACTATCGTCTGCGACGACGGCTCGCGGCTCGTCGCGGAAGTCGAGGCGCATCTCGGCAGCACGATGCTGCGCGCGCTCGCCTTGCAATCCACGGCGGGATTGCGTCGCGGCGCCCGCGTCGAGGCGCAGGGCAGCCCGCTCGTGGTGCCCGTGGGCGACGCGGTGCTCGGACGGCTGCTCGACGTGAGCGGCACGGCGCGCGACGGCGGAGCGCCGCTCGACGCCGGCGCGCCGCGCCGTCCGATCCACCGCGCGGCGCCCCCGCTTGCGGCCCTGCGCGGGTCAAACGAGATCTTCACCACCGGCATCAAGGTGATCGACCTGCTCGCGCCGCTCGCACAGGGCGGCAAGGCCGCGATGTTCGGTGGCGCGGGCGCGGGCAAGACCGTGCTTCTGATGGAGCTGATTCACGCGATGGTCGAGCGCTATCAGGGCATCTCGGTGTTTGCGGGCGTGGGCGAGCGCTCGCGCGAGGGGCACGAGATGCTCTCGGACATGCGTGGCTCGGACGTCCTCGCGCGCACGGTGCTGGTGTACGGCCAGATGAACGAGCCGCCGGGGGCGCGCTGGCGCGTGCCGCTCACGGCGCTCACGATCGCGGAGCATTTTCGCGACGAGAAGCACCAAAACGTGTTGCTGATGATCGACAACGTGTTTCGCTTCGTGCAGGCGGGCGCCGAGGTGTCGGCGTCGCTCGGGCGCATGCCTTCGCGGGTCGGCTATCAGCCCACGCTGGCGAGCGAAGTGGCCGCGCTGCAGGAGCGCATCGTCTCGGTGGGCGATGCTGCGGTGACGGCCGTCGAGGCTGTGTATGTGCCCGCCGACGATTTCACCGATCCCGCCGTGACGACCATCGCGGCGCATGTAGACAGTATGGTCGTGCTCTCACGCGCCATGGCCGCCGAGGGCATGTATCCGGCCATCGATCCGATCGCCTCGTCGTCGGTGCTGCTCGATCCGCTGGTCGTGGGCGCGGAACACGCAGCGGTCGCGGTCGAGGTGCGCAGGCTCATCGAACACCATCGCGAACTGCAGGACGTGATCGCGCTGCTTGGCGTCGAGGAACTGGGCGCCGAGGACCGGCTGCTCGTACAGCGCGCGCGCCGCCTGCAGCGCTTTCTTACGCAGCCCTTCGCGGTGACTGAGGCGTTCTCGGGGCAGCCGGGCCGCTCGGTCACCATTGCGGAAACGCTCGCAGGCTGCAAGGCGATAATCGCCGGCGAGTGCGACGACTGGCAGGAGCGATCGCTCTTCATGGTCGGCACACTCGATGAGGCGCGCGAGAAGGAACGCGCATCGGCAACGCGAATGGGCGCCGCGGCCGCACCCGCACCCGTCCAGGGGGACGAATGACCACCACGCTGCTCGATCTGACGATCGCCACGCCGCTCGACATGGCGGTGAACCACGAGGCCGCCGGTTCGCTGCGCGCCGAGGACGAAAGCGGTGCGTTCGGCATTCGGCCAGGTCACGCCGACTTCATCACGATGCTTGCGCCTTCAGTGGTGCGCTGGGTCGCGCCGGACGGCAAGCGACGCTATTGCGCCGTGGACGGCGGCGTCCTGACGGTTTCCGGCGGCCAGACGGTGTCCGTTGCGTGCCGCGAGGCGATCGTCGGCGATTCGCTCGAACGGCTGGAGCGTGAAGTCGCCCGCGTGCGCGCGGCGCAACTCGATGCCGAGCGGCGCGTGCGTGTGGAGACCGTGCGCTTGCACGCCCAGGCGGTGCGGCAGATTCTGCGCTATCTGCGCGGCCCGGTCGTGCCGGACGGGCAAGAGATTCCGGCGGCACGGGAGCGCGGGCAATGAGCGATCCGTCACGAGAGTCCAACCACATGGCACGGGCGGCGCGCGACGCCGCGCAACGGGAAGCGCGCGGACGCGCGCAACCGGAGCCTTCGCTCGGCAGCCGGCTCGGACAGATCGGCATTCTCGGCTGGACCATCGTGCTGCCCACGCTGGCCGGGCTCGCGATCGGCCACGTGCTCGACAGGTGGTTCGGCACGCGCGTGTTCTTTTCGGCGCCGATGCTCATGCTGGGCGCGGCGGCGGGCCTCTGGTTCGCGTGGAAGTGGATGCATCGGCAGGAACGGAGTCATCAGGATGACTGATCACTGGACGATCTGGGCAGGCGCGGCGGGACTGATTGCCGGTGTGGCGGTGGGCGCCGTGCACTTCGCCGCGCTGCGCTGGAATGCGCGCCTGTTTGCGTCGGGCCGAATCGGCTTCGCGCTCGGTGCACAGGCGCTACGCTGCGTGCTGACCGCGTTGCTCCTGTTCGCGCTCGCGCGCGCCGGCGTCCCGGCGCTGCTCGCGGGCATGGCCGGGCTGCTGCTTGCATGCCATACCGCGCTTCGCATGATGGTGCGGACACGATGAAAGCATCGCCTCTCGTCACCTCGCCGCTCTGGCATGTCGGCCCGCTGGCGATTACTGCGCCCGTCGTGATCACGTGGGTCACCATGGCCTGCATGGCTGCCGCCGCGGTACTGCTGACACGGCGGCTAGCGCTGAAGCCTTCGAAGACGCAAGTCGTGCTGGAGTTGCTCGTTACGACGCTCGACACGCAGATACGCGACACCATAGAGAGCGACCCCGCCCCCTATCGTGCGCTGATCGGTACGCTCTTCCTGTTCGTGCTGGCGGCGAACTGGTCGTCGCTGCTGCCAGGCGTGGAACCGCCGACCGCCCATCTCGAGACCGACGCGGCGCTCGCGCTGATCGTGCTTGCCGCAACCGTCTTTCACGGCTTGCGCACGCGCGGGCTGCGCGGCTATCTCGCCACTTTCGCCGAGCCGACCTGGGTGATGATCCCGCTGAATGTCGTCGAGCAACTCACGCGCACCTTCTCGCTCGTCGTGCGCCTTTTCGGCAACGTGATGAGCGGCGTCTTCGTGGTCGGCATCGTGCTCTCGCTCGCGGGGCTGCTCGTGCCCATTCCGCTGATGGCGCTCGATCTGCTCACCGGCGCCGTACAGGCCTACATTTTCGCGGTGCTGGCGATGGTGTTCGTGGGCGCCGCGGCGGGCGGCGCGCCCTCGGGCGCCGGCCATCGCGCACAGGGACAGCCATGAACATGATCGAAATCGTCAGCATCGCGGCCGCAGCGCTTGCAGTGTCATTCGGCGCGATCGGCCCTGCGCTGGCCGAAGGCCGCGCCGTCGCCGCCGCGATGGACGCCATTGCGCGCCAGCCGGATTCCTCAGGCACGATCTCGCGCACGCTATTCGTCGGCCTCGCGATGATCGAAACGATGGCGATCTACTGCCTCGTGATCGCACTCCTGCTGCTGTTCGCCAATCCATTCGTCAAGTAGGAAGACCGCTCCATGCATATCGACTGGTCGACGCTCGCGCTGCAGACAGTCAACGCCCTGGTGCTGGTCTGGCTGCTCGCGCGTTTCCTGTTCCGCCCCGTGGCGGATATCGTCGCCGCGCGCCAAAAGGCGGCGCAGGCGCTGCTTGCGGACGCCGAGGCGAGCCGCCGCGCGGCGCAGGCCGGGCAGGACGCAGCACGCGAGGAAAACGCGCGGCTCGCGGCTTCGCGTGAGGCGGCGCTGCGGGCAGCGGAGGCGGACGCCGAAGCCCACAAGGCCAGACTGCTCGCACTGGCGCGGGCCGAAGCAGCGCAGGTGCGCGTGCAGGCCGAAAACGAGATCGACCGCGAGCGCGCCGCGCAGGCGCGCGCCATCGAGGGCGATGCGGTGCGGCTGGCGGTGGAGATCGCCGGCCGGTTGCTCGACCGCATGCCGCCGGAGGCGCGTGTGCAGGGCTTTATCAACGGTACGGCCGAGGCGCTGGCGAGCCTGCCACCCGAGACGCGCGCGGGGTTCGGCGCGCATGGCGAGCCGCTTGAGCTTGCCGCGCCACGCGAACTGAGCGCCTCCGAACGAAAGGCTTGCGAGGATGCGTTCGGCGCGGTGCTCGGGCACGACATCACGCTGCGCGTGCGTGCTGATCCCGAGCTGATCGCCGGGATCGAACTCACCGGCGCGCATGCGGCTGTGCGCAACCATTTGCGTCGCGATCTCGATGCCATCCGCGAGACGCTGCGGGAGCAGGGCGGTGTGCGCGGCTGAATCCAACGCGCATTCCTGGCTCGCGCGGGCGCAAGACGCGCTCGCTCGCGTGCGCTTTGCCGCCGAGGCACAGACCAATGGCAGCGTGGAGCAGGTGGCCGACGGCGTCGCCCGCATCTCGGGCCTGGCTGATGTCGCGCTCGACGAAACCGTGCGCTTCGCAAGCGGTGCGACCGGCTACGTGCGCACGCTAGACGCCAACCTCGCGAATGTCGTGCTGCTTGACGGCGCAGCGGGCGTGGAGGCCGGCGAGCGCGTTGAGCGTACCGGCACCGTGCTTCAGGTGCCGGTGGGCGAGCAACTGCTCGGGCGCGTGATCGATCCGCTTGGCCGGCCTCTCGACGGCGGCGATTTGCCTGCGGCCGGGACATGGCTGCCCGTGGAGCGCCCCGCGCCCGCCATCGTCGAACGGGCCGCCGTGAGCGAGCCGCTCGAAACCGGTTTGCTGATCGTCGACGCGCTGTTTGTGATCGGGCGCGGACAGCGCGAGCTCATCATCGGCGACCGGGCGACCGGCAAGACCTCGCTCGCGGTCGACGCCATCGTCAACCAGCGCGCGAGCGACGTGATCTGCGTGTACATCGCTGTGGGTCAGCGCGCCACGGCGATACAGCGCGTGATCGACGCAGTGCGCGCGCGCGGCGCGCCGCAACGCTGCGTATTCGTGGTGGCGCCGTCGTCGGCAACGCCTGGCATGCAGTGGATTGCGCCGTTCGCGGGCTTCTCCGTCGCCGAGTATTTCCGCGACCGCGGCCAGCATGCGCTCGTCGTGATCGACGATCTCTCGAAGCACGCGGCCACGCACCGCGAGCTGGCGCTGCTCACCGGCGAGCCGCCAGGCCGCGAGGCGTACCCTGGCGACATCTTTTACCTGCACGCACGGCTGCTGGAGCGCGCAGCGAAGCTGAGTGCGGAACTCGGCGGCGGCTCACTCACCGCGCTGCCGATCGCCGAGACCGACGCGGGCAATCTCTCCGCTTACATTCCGACCAATCTGATTTCGATTACCGATGGCCAACTCGTGATGGACGCCGCGCTCTTCGCGGCGAACCAGCGGCCCGCGGTCAACGTGGGGCTGAGCGTGAGCCGTGTGGGCGGCAAGGCGCAACTGCCCGAGCTGCGGCAGGTGGCGGGGCGGCTGAGAATCGACTACGCACAGTTCCTCGAGCTGGAGATGTTCGCGCGCTTTGGCGGCCTCACGGATACGCGCGTGAGTGCGCAGATCACGCGCGGCGAGCGGATTCGCGCGTTGCTCGCGCAGCCGCGCTTCAGCCCCCTTGGCGCTGCCGGTCAGGTGGCGCTGCTCGGTGCGCTCGCCGACGGCGAGTTCGATGCGTTGCCCGCGCACGCTGTGGCGCAGATTCGCGAGCGACTCGCACAGGGAAGCGCCCAGGCGAAGACCTACGCTTCGCATGACGAATCATCATCGAACGCACAGGCCTTGCGCGAGCGCGTGCGCGAATGCATCGCGGCCTTTGCCGGCGGCTCGGACGAGGCGGCCGCTGCAAAGCCTGGCGAGGGGGCGCAATGAGCGGCAAGCTCGGCGAGATCGAAGCGAGGATCGCAGCCACCCATCAACTCGAAGCCGTGGTCGGGGCTATGCGCGGGATTGCCGCGGCGCGTTCGCACGACGCGCATGCAAAGCTCGCCGGTATCCGCGCTTGTGCGGCGGCGGCCGGGGCCGCGATCGGGGACGTCCTTGCGTTTGACCCTTCGGGCGTGCCGGCACGCGCGGCGAACGCCGACGACGGCCCCGAGGCGTGCGTTGTCATCGGCGCGGAGCAGGGCTTCGTCGGCGGCCTCAACGACCGGATCGCGGAGGAAGTGTTGGGCGGTGCTCGAGAGCGCGTCCGCCATTGGCTGCTGGTCGGCACGCGGCTCGTGAACGCGTGCGCCGAGCGTGGGCTGACCGGGACGTGGTCGGCGCCGATGGCCGCGCATCCGGCAGGGGTTCCGCATCTGGCGGCCCGCGTGTCCGATGCGCTCTACGCGCGTCTTGCCGATGGCGAGCGCGCCACACGCGTCACGGTCACCCACGCGCTGCCAGGCGAGTCGCGGATGCGTATCGTTCAGCGCACGCTCATTCCATTCGATTTCGCACGTTTTCACGTAACGCCGCGTGCGCTGCCGCCGCTCGTCAACGTGGCGCCCGCGCGCCTCCTCGGCGGGCTCGTCGAGCTATATGTTTCGCTGGAACTGTGCGAGGCGCTGATGCTCTCGTTCGCCGCCGAGAACGAAGCGCGCGTGCGCGCCATGCTGGCCGCGCGCTCGAACGTGCGAGAGCGGCTGGCAGGTCTTTCGCAACAGTACCGGGCGATGCGCCAGGACGAGATCACCTCGGAAATCGTCGAGTTGTCCACGGGGCGCGAGGCGACGCAGCGCGCAATGATTTGATCGACATCAGCCGGGCAGCGTCGCCCTGCGCGATGCTTGAACCGGCGCACTCGGGCAAAAGCCCGGCAAGGAGGCGGCAATGAAATCCGACGAGACGTTGAGCGAACAGGTGGCTTGCGAACTCGCGTGGGACCCCGAGGTGGATGTCTCGCGCCTCGAGATCGGTGTGCAGGACGGCATCGTGACGCTGTTGGGCTCGGTACCGGGCTACGCGCAAAAAGTGGCCGCCCAGCGAGCGGTCGAGCGTGTGGCCGGCTGCCGGGCAATCGTCATCGAGCTCAAGATCGACGCGCCGCCGGTGCTCCAGCATCCGGATTTCGATCTCGCCGAAGCCATCGTGCTCGCGTTGCGCTGGCAGGCGGGTCTTGCCGGGAACCAGGTTCACGTCGAAGTGGAGCGCGGCTGTGTGACGCTCAGCGGCGAGGTGGACTGGGGCTATCAGCGCAATCTGGCCGAGAAGGTGGTGAGCCGCATGCGTGGCGTGATGGGCGTGGCCAACCGGATCGCCGTGCGCAACAGCGACGCCGTCACTCATGTCGCCGAGCATATTTCGGCGGCGCTTGCGCGCCGCGCCCAGCGTGAGTTCGCGGGCATCCAGATCAAGGTCGAGGATGGCGTGGCGACGCTGAGCGGCAAGGTGTCGTCGCTGCGCGACCGGCGCGCTGCATGTGGCGCCGCGTGGGCGACGCGCGGCGTGCGGCGCGTGGTGGACGAACTGGTCGTGGAGTGACCCGGAGTCAAGACGTCGAAGTCTTCGCATGATTGACGTGTGTCAATTGAATGGCCGCGAGGACGCGCACGATGGATTTGTCCGTGTGCAGCGCTATTTTTGAAAGGAGCCACCGCCATGCAGAAACACCTGATCGTGGTCGCGCATCCGGTGGAAGACAGCTTCACCATGAGCGTGACGCGTGCCTACCTCGGCGAGTTGGTCCGCATGGGCCATGACGTGCGTGTTCATGACCTCTACCGCATGGGGTTCGATCCCGTGCTGTCCGCAGAGGAATTGACCGAGGGAAGCGACGTGCACGTTCGCATGGCCGACGTCGTGATCGCGCAAAAGGATGTGCTTGCGGCCGACGTCGTGACAGTCATCTATCCGCTCTGGTGGATGGCGATGCCCGCGATGATGAAAGGCTATATCGACCGCGTGTTCAGTCGCGGCTTCGCGTACGCGACGCAACCGGACGGCGTGCACGGCTTGCTGGCGGGTCGCCGCGCCGTCGTGGTGACCATCTCGGCCGCACCGCGCGCCTCGTTCATGAAAGACGGCCGGTGGCAGGCGATGCAGCTTTTGCAGGACACCCACGTTTTTCGCGCGTCCGGTTTCGACCTGATCGGGCACCTGCATTTCGACGAAGTCGGCCCGGGAATGTCTCCCGCCACGGCTTCCGACGACCTCGCTCAAGTGCGTGAATTTGTGCGCGGGCATTTCGCCTCTGTGCCGGCGGCGTGAATCCTGGCTGAAACCAACCTTCGGCCTGGCGAAATCAGGAGTGGACCGCAATGAAATCGGATCTGGAATTGAAGCATGACGTAGAGGCTGAATTGGCGTGCGACCGGTCGATCCAGCCTGCGAGTGTCGGCGTCGAGGTGTCGAGCGGCGTGGTGACGCTGTCAGGCCATCCGGCGAGCTACGCGGCCAAGCTCGCCGCGCAGAGGGCGACGGCACGGGTTGCCGGCGTGCGCGGCATCGTCGTGCAGATGGAGGTGCGCGTGCCGCGGCACGATGAGCGCAGCGACGAAGAGATCGCAAATACGGCGCGCTCGATCCTCGAATGGACCGTGGGAATCAATCATGAGGATGTCCAGGTAGAAGTCGAGAAAGGCTGCGTCAGGCTGCTCGGCGAGTGCGACTGGGGCTACCAGAGCCATGCCGCGCAGAACGCGATCGCGCATCTGCGCGGCGTGACGGGCGTGGACAACAAGATCCGCATACGCGGCACGACCTCGGCAGAAGACATCGCACGCGGCATTCGCGCCGCGATTGGGCGGCACGGCGAGCGGGAAGCGAAACACGTCGAGATCAAGATCGAAGGCGGCACGGTCACATTGACCGGCAAGGTGGCTTCGCACGCCGAGCGGCAACTCGTCTACGGAGCGGCCAAAGCGACGCCGGGCGTGCACACGATCGTGAATCTGCTGAACGTCGAATGAAACAGGAGGGCACAGCCATGTATCGCTTCTTTCGCCGATTCGAACGCCTGGCGTTCGGAATCGTGACGGCGTCGGCCATCCTGTGCACGGGCGTTCTCGTCGTCCACCGGTTCGGTGACGCGCTGGTGCCCGATTTTGTCTCCGGGCATGCCGTCGATGCCGGCGTGCCGTTCGCACAGATTTGCAAGGAAGCGAGTGAGACTGGCTCGTGCGAAGCGTTGCTCGCCGGCTGGAAGGGGGCGATATGAACGCTGCTGCGCTTTGTACACGCGAGGAGCCACCTGCGACGCGCAAACGTCCATCGTGGAAGCCGCGAAGAGGATGCGCGCGCTGCATGCCGGAGATCTGGTGGTGGTGCGTGACGATGGCGGTGTACGCGTGCCACTTGGCGTGCTGACCGATCGGGACATCGTGCTGGCCGTGGTGAGCCCGGACGCGGCGGCAAACAAGCTGTACGCCGGCGACGTGATGTCGACGCCAGCGGTGATCGCAAACGGGGCCGACGATATCTGGCTGCTCGCAAAGCGAATGCGTCTGCACGGTGTGCGCCGCATGCCGGTGGTCGGGGAAGACGGCGGACTGATCGGCATCGTATCGCTCGACGATCTGCTGCATGCGGCCGCGAACCTGCTCGACGAGTTGCGCCTCATCGCGGCACGCCAGGCGCATACAGAGGGCAAGCGCCGAGCGTAGCGTCGCGAGGTTTGCTTCGGCCGAACATGATGGAGGTGGCCTTGAACGCACCATTACGAATTCTCGTGGTCTTTTATTCACGCAGCGAGACGACGGCGGAGTTTGCCGGGCGACTCGCCGCCGAACTCGAAGGCGATTACGAACGGCTGCAAGAGGTCGAACCCCGGCGGCGCAGGGGCCCCTTGGGATTCCTGCTGTCGATTCTCGACGTGGTCCGCAAGCGCCCCGCGCACTTGCAGCCCATGACGCACAGACTTGCCGATTACGACGTCGTCCTGATCGGTACGCCGGTGTGGGCGGCGCGCGCCTCGACGCCGGTTTCGACCTGGCTTTCGCTGCACTGGCACCAGATGAGCACGGTGGCGTTTTTCTGCACGATGGGCGTCCGCGGTAGCGAAGACGCGTTCGAGCAGATGCAGCGGCTCGCCCAGCGTGTGCCGATCGCCACCTGCGCGATCTCCGCGCAAGACATGCGGGCAGATGCGGCCGTCGAAAAGGTTTCGCGCTTCGTGCTGACGATCAAGGACGCGCTTGCCGTGCGCGAGCACGAGGCGGCAACGAGATGAAACCGGCGCCGGAGCGGGGCATATGCGAGCGGCGCTTCGACTATGTACTGGCAGGCGGCGGGATTGCGAGCGTGTCGGCTGCGCGCTCGCTGCGCCACGAAGAGCCGTGTGCGAGCATCGCGATTCTCTGCGGCGAACCCGTTCTGCCATACCGGCGGCCACCGCTCACGAAGGGATTCCTCACGGGTAAGGTCGGCGCGGCGCGAGTCACGATCCATCCGGCGGACTTCTACGCGAAGCAGAACATTGCGTTGCTCCTGCATGCGAGAGCCGTAGCGCTCGATCGCGCCGCGCATTTCGTGCGGCTCGACGACGGTAGCGCGGTTCACTACGGCAAGCTGCTGATCGCAACGGGTGCGGCCCCGCGCATGCTCGATATTCCCGGCGCCGCGCTTGCGGGCGTGCACCTTCTCCACGATATCGGCGATGCGGTCACGTTGCGAGCGGATACGGCGAGCAAGCAACGGGCGCTGGTGATCGGTGCAGGCTTCGTCGGTGTCGAGACCGCAGCGGCGTTGCGCGAACTGGGCCTCGAAGTCACGCTCGTCGAACGCAGTGCGAAATTGCTGCCGCAGTTGCATTCCGCGTTGCTCTCGGAGCATTTCAGGCGCCTTGTAGCGGCGCGCGGCGTCGAGGTGTTGACCGGAGCCACGGTTGAACGTTTCACGGGGCACGACGCGCTCGCAGGCGCGGTGCTCAGCGATGGCCGCGCGCTCGCGTGCGAGCTTGCCGTCGTCGCGGCCGGCGTGGAGCCGAACTGCACATGGCTTGCCGGCAGCGGCGTGACGTTGGCTGATGGCGTGCTTGTAGACGAGTGCTTGCAATCGTCGGACCCGGACATCTACGCGGCAGGTGACGTGGCGAATTTCCATGACCCTGTGCTGGGCGCGAGGCGGCGTGTCGAGCACTGGGACAACGCGGTGCGCCAGGGACGCCTCGCCGCTCGCAACATGCGTGGCGCACGCATGCCGTACCGCGACGTCTCGATCTTCTATGGGGACGTCTTCGACGTGCCCTACAACTTCCAGGGCGATCCATCGGATGCGCAGGACGTCGTCGAGCGCGGCGAGTTTCCGCAGCGACCGTACTCGCTGCTCTTCCTGAAGCACGATGTGCTACGGGCGATGTTCTCGATCGGCGCACCTGCCGACGAAGCGGTGGCAGCGGAAGAAATGATACGCCACCGGCGCAATCTCGCGAACAGTTGCGCGGCGCTTGCGCTAGCGGGTTCTCGCCTGGGCGCGCTGCCTTCGCAGACTGTGCTCATCCTGCAAGGGGGCGGCGCGCTCGGGGCGTTCGAGAGCGGAGCGATCGCCGCGCTGGAGTCGCATGGCGTGCGTCCCGACATCGTCTCGGCCGTGTCGATCGGCGCGTTCAACGGAGCGATCGCTGCGAGCCATCCCGGTCACGCGATTGAGGCGCTTCGTGCTTTCTGGCGCGAACTGTCGATCGAGGGGCTTGCTGCGCCGCAGGCATATGCGCATATGCGGCAGACCGAGCTGGCCTGGCATCTCGCGCTCTTTGGCGTGCCGAATTTCATGCGCCCGCGCTGGTGGATGGGCGCACCGGGAACCGGCAGCTTTGCGCCATGGTGGACGAGCTACTACGACACGCAGGCCATGCTCGCGCTCTTGCGCCGCTACGTCGATTTCGACGCGCTGACTGCAAGCCCGACGCGCCTGCTGCTCGGCGCGGTGGATGTGGCAAGCGGCGAACGGCGCATTTTCGACAGTTACGTCGACCGTCTGACGCCCGAGCATCTGCTCGCAAGCGGCAGCCTGCCGCCCGCGATGCCGTGGACGACGGTGGAGGGCCGCGCATACTGGGACGGCGGTATCGTCAGTAACTCGCCGCTCGACCTCGTGATCGAGCGCTGCGGCCAGGTGGCAGGACGCGTATTCGTCGTCGACCTCTTTTCCGGGCTTCGGCCGTTGCCGTCGAATCTGATCGAGGTCATGCTGCGGCGGGACGAGATCGTCTACGCGGACCGGGTGCGCAACGATCTGCGCTTCGAGGAGAACGCCAATGATTTCCGCGATCTCGTCGAGCGCATCACCTCTCAGCTCGACGCCGATGCGGCTGCGCGCGTACGGCAGTCGCCGGAGTACATCCGCCTGATGGGCAACCATGCGCCCGTGCAGATTCACCGCATTGCGCTCGATGGCGCAAGCCTGAGCAGGGTGCCGTTTGCGCGCGACTTCGATTTTTCGGCAGAGTCGATCGCGGCGATGCAGGAGCTAGGCCGGGCGGCCGCGCTGGCGGTGCTCGAACCGGGCGAAGCGAAACTGCGCGGCGCCGAGACGGCCTCGGACTACGAGGACGAGGTGTGCAAATAGCGCGCTTACGCGCGCGACGCTACGGGACGCCTCGATGCAATACTTCGACGTGTGCAACGGCGACGCGGACGGCCTGTTCGCGCTGCACCAACTGCGCCTCGCGACGCCGCGCGACGCAACGCTGATCACAGGAGCGAAGCGCGACAACGCGCTGCTTGCGCGTGTCGCCGCGAGCCGCGGCGACCACGTGACTGCGCTCGACCTCTCCTTCGACGTGAATCGCGCCGCCGTACTCGCATTGCTCGAGCATGGCGTGACGATCGACTATATCGACCATCACGTAGCCGGCGCGTTGCCGCGGCACCCGCTGCTGCATGCGGATATCGATACGGCGCCCGACGTTTGCACGAGCATTCTGGTCGACCGGCGGCTAGGCGGCTGCTATCGCGCGTGGGCGGTCGCTGCGGCGTTCGGCGACAACCTGCCAGGCGCGGCTCACCGGCTCGCCCAACTCGAAGGTATCGATTCCGACGACGAGGCGACGCTGCGCGAACTCGGCGAAAACGTGAACTACGCGGCCTATGGAGACTCGGCCGCCGATCTGCTGATCGATCCTGCGGCGATCTACGCGCTGCTCGAACCCTGTACGGACCCGCTCGACTTTGCCGGCGCTTGCCCGGTGCTCGCGATAATCGGGCGGGCGCGTCACGAGGACCTTGAACTCGCGTGTGCGCAGCACCCAGCGGCGGCTTCGGCAGGTACCGAGGTCTACACGCTGCCGGGCGAACGCTGGGCGCGGCGGGTGCGTGGCGCTTTCGCTAACCGCCTTGCGCTGACGGCGCCCGACCGCGCGCATGCGGTGCTGACACCTGCAGCCGATGGCTTCTGGACCGTGAGCGTGCGTGCGCCGCTTGCGTCACCATTTGGCGCGGACAGTGTTTGCCGCCGTTTCAGCGGAGCGGGGCGGGCCGGGGCCGCAGGCATCGGCCGCTTGCCGTGCGAGGCTTTCGATGCATTCGTTGCTGCGTTTCGTGAGGCATACGAAATTTCCGCATGAATCAGGCGGCGACGGCCTGCGCGTTCAGCGCGCGAGATCGGGATAGAGCCGCGCGCACACGGTGACGAGCACGACGAGCGTCGCCGCGAGCACACCGGCATCCAGCACGAGGCCCGGGCCGGCAACGCTCGCGAAGCCCGGCAACAGTAGCCGCCGCAACGCGTCGACCTGATAGGTCAACGGATTGGCCTCGGAGACGACCTGCAGCGCACGCGGCATCAGCGAAGTGGGATAGATCGCGTTGCTCGCGAAAAAGAGCGGCATCGTGAGGACCTGCCCGACGCCCATGAAGCGCTCGCGCGTCTTCACGATGCAGGCAATGATGAGCGAGAAGCTCGAAAAGACGGCAGCCCCCAGCACGACGAAGAACCCCACTCCTGCGATCGAAAGCGGGTCGATGCGCAGATGCACGCCGATCGCGAGCGCGAGCAGCATGACGACCGCGGCCTGCACGAGCGCGCGAACGCCGCCGCCGAGCGACTTGCCGAGCACGAGTGCCGAGCGCGGTGTGGGGCTGGCGAGCAGCTTGTGAACGATGCCGAGATCACGCTCCCAGATCACCGATATGCCGTTGAAGATCGCGATGAACAGTACGCTTTGCGCGAGGATGCCGGGTGTGAGGAAGTCGAGATAAGGCGCGCCGCCCGTGTCGATCACGCGGCCCCGGCTCATGACCTGCCCGAACACGAGAAGCCACAGGACGGGCTGCACGGCGCGCGTCGCGAGTTCGGTCGGATCGTGACGCAGCTTGCGCACTTCCATCGCGCCGATCGCCAGGGTTTTGGCCACGAACGAGACAAGCGGTGAGCGGCGCGAACCGGACGCGTTGACCGGCGCGGCGTTAGCCGAGGCGTTGACTGGTTCTGCGGGTCTGGGAGACTTCATCGTAGGCTCCGGCGAGTGCCGTCTCGTCGCTTGTGTAGTGCTCGAACACGTCCTCGAAACTCGCGTCCGGACCGAGTGCTGCGCGCAGCGCGGCAGGGGTGCCGATGGCCGCCACACGCCCGCGGCTCATGATGGCGACGCGCCGGCACAAGTGCTCGGCTTCCTCCAGGTAATGCGTGGTGAGGAGGATCGCGGCGCCAAAGCGCGATTGCAGCCGCTCGACCTGTTCCCAGACCGACTGCCGCGCAACAGGGTCGAGCCCGACCGTGGGTTCGTCGAGAAAGAGCACGCGCGGGCGGTGCAGTGTGGACTGCGCGATTTCAAGCCGGCGGATCATGCCGCCCGAGTAGGTCTTGACGAGCCGGTGCGTGGCTTCCTTCAATCCCATGAACGCGAGCGCGCGGCCAATGCGCTCGGCACGTTCGGCGCGCGGAATGTCGTAGAGTTGGGCGAACACAAGCAGGTTTTAATAGCCGGTGAGGTCGCCGTCCGCCGAAAGGGCTTGCGGAACGTATCCAATCATCTGCCGCACCCGGGCGGACTCGCGCACGACGTCAAAACCGCACACCGTGGCCGAACCAGAGGTTGGCGGCAGCAAGGTTGTGAGCATCTTGATGACGGTCGATTTGCCGGCGCCATTGCGGCCGAGCAGCCCGAACGTTTCGCCGGCGTCGACTGAAAGCGTCAGCGCATCGACCGCCGTCACCTCGCCGAAGCGTCGGCAAAGCGCATGCGTTTCGATGACGGGAGTGGACATGGCTGGTTGGCGCGCCGGGCGGTGATGGGTACGGTGCTCGCATGGTGGCAGCCGTCAGCCAGTGTCGGTTGATCTGGCTCAACTACGAGCCGCTTGGCAGGACGCATGCGCATGGTTTCACCCCGGGACAACGCGCGTCTTGCGGCACGGTGCGCTGCCGCAGCCAGGCCGAATCCGCTCGAGCAAACACCGCCTGTAGCGCCGGGTGCACGTCGTCACGCCAACGATCGCCTGTAAATAGCCCGTAGTGGTCGCAGCCCTCGACATCGAGGCGCCGCCGGGCGGCCATCGCGATGCCGCTGCACATGTTCAGTGCCGCGTGCGTCTGTCCGGCGCCGGTCACGGCATCGCGCGTACCCTCAACGGTCAGCACTTCGACGTCTCGCAGTGCAGCGGGCTCGACGAGCGTGCCGTTCACACGCCATGCACGGTTTGCCAACATGGCGCGCTGGAACACGATATCCACGGTATCGAGAAAATATTCTGCCGGCATGTCGAGCAACGCGGTGTACTCGATCAACGCGCGGCGTGCATCGGCGAGCGCGCCGGGCTCGCCGCGCGAGGTGGCTTGCGCATAGTGGTCGATCAGCGACATGTACCGATGCGGGTAGACAATCGCGATCTCGGCCTGCTGGAGGTAAGTCGGGAACACATGCCGGCCGTGACCGGCGAACCCGGCTGGCACGACATCGATCAGGTGGCGCCGGCACCAGTCCAGCGAATGCGATGCCGCCGCGAGGCCGAGCGTGCTCGGATTGACGCGCGCGTCGAGTGGGCCGCCGATCAGCGTAATACTCGCGGGCGGTGCGCAGCCGCGCTGCGCGCGCAGCGCCAGCGCACCTAGCAGGGGAAATGTGGACTGGCAGACGGCGACGACGTGCAATGGCCGCTTGTCCCGCGCGAGGCTGTCGATGAAACCGTCGAGCATCGCCACGTATTCGCAGAGTCCGAAGCGACCCGCGGCGAGCGCCACATCGCGTGCATTGACCCAGTTGGTGATGAAGACGTCGCCGTCGCCGAGCAGCGTCTCGACGGTCTCCCGCATCATGACGGCCGCGTGTCCGGCCAGTGGCGCGCACAGCAGCACGGCTCGCGCCGCCCCGGCGCGCGTAAAGCGGCGTAGCTCGCAGAACGGCGTGCGCGCGACGATACGCTCGTCAACTTCGCAAGGGCCGCCATCGAGCGGGACGGAGCGGATTGCAAATGGCGGCGGACCAGCCGCAAGGCCGAGAAGGGGCTCAAACAGATCCGCATAGCAGGACGAGGCGACACGGGCCAGCGCGAAGGTGGTGGGCCATGTATCGTATGTGCGGCGCGCGTACTGTGTCGCCGCGCGCCACGCGCGTAGCCATTCACGCTGTTGTTCGACAATGGAATACCACATCGTTGACCTCGATGGTTCGCGCGAACGTTCGGGCCTCGCGCGACACCCATGCATACGCGTCGACTCCCATCGTGGATGCGAACGGCGGCATGGGTTTGACGCATATCAATTGGACCGAGGTGCGCCGAACGCCGCGGTACCGCTCTATTGGCTTTCCGACGTTTCGCGAGCGGGCGCACGCATCGTGCGTGCAAGCAGCGTGCGCAACTTCGCGAGCGTGCGAGTGTTCAGTACGTCCGCTTTTTCGAGCCACCCGCGGCGAGCCTGATTAACGCCGTAATGCAAATTGTCGAATTCGGCCGTCCTGTGCGCGTCGGAATTGATCGAAACGAGTACGCCATGATCTTTTGCCATGCGGCAGGCCGTATCGATCAGATCGAGACGCTCGGGTTGGGCATTGAGCTCGAGAAAGCAGCCGCGCTCTTTTGCCTTGCGCATTACGCGCAGCATATCGATATCGCAAGGTTCCCGATTGCCAATCAGTCGGCCGGTCGGATGCGCGAGCACGGTGAAGCAGGGGTGTTCCATCGCGCGCAGGAGGCGTTCGGTCTGGCGCTCTCGTGGCAGGTCGAAATGGCTGTGAATCGCACCGACCACGAGATCGAGACGCGCAAGAATGCAATCGTCGAGATCGAGCCGGCCGTCTTCGAGTATGTCGACCTCGATGCCTTTGAGCAGCGTGATGCCCGTCAACTTCGCGTTTAGCCGCTCGATCTCTTCGATCTGCGCGGCGAGCCTGGCCGCGTCCAGTCCATGCGCCATTGCGACGTGCTTCGAATGGTCCGTGATGGCGAGGTACGACAGGCCACGCTCTCGGGCGGCGAGCGCCATTTCGCGAAGCGTTGCATGACCGTCGCTCGCGCTGGAGTGGGCGTGCAAATCTCCGCGCAGGTCGTTGCGTGCGATAAGCGCAGGCAGCGCGGCGTCACGTGCGGCTTCTATCTCGCCCCGGTCTTCGCGCAATTCCGGTGGAATCCATGGAAGGCCGACACTCGCATACACGGATTCTTCGGTCTCGCCCGCAATGCGCGTCTGTCCGCAAAAAACGCCGTACTCGTTGATCTTGAGACCGCGCTCCTGGCCAAGGCGGCGCAATGCCACGTTGTGCGCTTTCGAGCCGGTCAAGTAGATGAGCGCAGCGCCGAAGCTATCGGGTTCGACCACGCGGAGGTCGACCTGCAGGCCGCCGCGAAGCACGACACTTGCGCGGGTCGGGCCGTGCGACAGCACCTCGGTGACATCTTCGTAACCGACGAACAGGCGCGTCACCGCGGCCGGGTCGCGCGCGGTGGCGAGGATGTCGATGTCGCCGGCAGTGTCGCGCAGGCGCCGCAGGCTGCCCGCCGCTTCGGTGCGCTCCACGTCGGGCGATGCGGCGAGCCAGGCCAGCAGCGGTTCCGCGCGCTGGCTGGCCTGCGCAAACAGAAAGCGCCGCGACTTGTCGAGACGCGTCTGGATGTTCGCGAGAATATGCGCCTCAGTCAGCGTGCCGAAGCCGGGCAATTCGTGGATCCGGCCCTCGGTGGCTGCCTGTGTCAGATCTTCCAGCGACTGCACGTGCAATTGCTCGTATAGCTTGCGCACACGCTTTGGCCCGAGACCGGGCACGTGCAGCAGCGCCGTGACCGCCGAAGGCACCTGGCCGTGCAAACTCTCAAGCAGCGAGCATGAGCCGGTACTGACGATCTCCCGGATCTTGAGCGCAAGGTCGTTGCCGATCGCCGGGATCGCCTTCAGGTCGGCGCCTTGGGCCACCATCGTCCGCAGGTTTTGCGCATACTCGCCAACCGACCGCGCCGCGTTGCGGTACGCGCGTACCCGAAATGGATTGCCACCCTGAATTTCGAGCAGATCGGCGATTTCGCCAAAAACCTCGGCGACGTCGGCGTTGTGAATGGGCATGGGTTCAACTCGCTGCGCGCGAAGCATGGTGTGGCTGAGTGCGTGAGCGCACAGCCCCTGTTTGGTCAAAGCATGGACGGCAGCGTGGCTTGAGCGTTGATCCAGGTCAGCGTCTTTGTTTTCGAGAAGGAGAGCAGGCAATTGATCGAGGTCAATGGGCGGCGCGCGACGAACACGATGATCCATGCAGGGACAGCGCTCGCCGCGGTCCGCGCTCCGACGCTGCTGATCGTCGGCGAACTCGACACGGAAGTCATTCGCCTGAACCGCAAGGCTGCCGGGCAACTCGTTTGCGAGCATCACATCGAGATCGTGCCCGGCGCGACCCATCTCTTCGAGGAGAACGGCGCGCTCGACGAAGTCACGCGCCTCGCCGCCGACTGGTTCGAGCGCTGGCTGGTCACCGTGACATCCTGACCCCGGCAGCTTCGTCACAGGCGACACATCGCATACAGGACATCGACCATGAGTAACGTTTTTCGCAATCGCGTTGACGCCGGCCAACAGCTCGCGGCGGCCCTGGATCGTTACGCCGGGCGCACCGACGTCGTCGTGCTGGCGCTGCCTCGCGGCGGCGTGCCCGTTGGGTACGAGGTCGCGAAGGCGTTGCATTGCCCCCTGGACGTGCTGCTTGTGCGCAAGCTCGGCGCGCCGCACAACCCTGAGCTTGCGATGGGAGCCATCGCAACCGGCGACGCGATCTACCTCAACGAGTCGGTGCTGCGCGCGCTCCGCGTGAGCGAGGAGGATGTCATGGATGCCATTGGGCGAGAGCGCGTCGAGCTTCGGCGTCGCGAGCTGGCCTACCGGGGTCAGCAGCCACCTCTCGGCATAGAGGGCAAAACCGTCATCGTCGTGGACGACGGCATGGCGACGGGTTCGACGATGCACGCTGCCATCAATGCGCTGCGCACGCGGCGCCCGAAGCAGATCGTCGTCGCCCTGCCAGTGTGCCCGGAAGGCGTCGAAGCCCGCTTCGACCCAGTAGCGGACGATTTTGTCTACGTGATGCAGCCTGACTGGTTCATGGGCATCGGGCAGTTCTACGCCGACTTCACGCAGACGAGCGACGAAGAAGTACGAACCTGTCTCAACGCCGCGCAGGGCTGGCAACCGCACGCCACACGTGACGTTGGCGACACCTTGCGCTCGGCTCCGGCCGAGGGCGGGCCGGCTTGACAGGTAAACCTGCCAACGCGTTGCGCCAGACTGAGCCCGTGCGCACGGAAACTTCCTGGCAGCACTAATTTTGGATCTCGCATGGAGGAGAATTCGTCATGCAGCCATCGATGACCCCATTCCTTGCCGTTCGCGCGCTTGGTCAGCGTCTGGACGGCGATACTACGGATTACGACGAACTTCTGGAAATGGTGCACGGCCGCGATCTGGTCCTGCTTGGCGAAGCGACCCATGGCACCGCCGAGTTCTACCGTATGCGCGCGGAAATCACGCTGCGCCTCATCGCCGAATGCGGCTTCGACACCGTCGCCATTGAAGGCGACTGGCCCGGCGCGTGGCGCATCAACCGTTTCGTGCAGGGCGAGGGGACCGACAATGCGACATCCGCTCTCGATGACTTCGAGCGCTTTCCCGAATGGATGTGGCGCAATCGGGAAGTGCGCGATTTCATCGCGGCGCTGCGAGAAATCACCCTCGAACGGCGCGCCCTGCTGCTTCATCTTGGGCGTACGCTGCAATTGCTGGCCCGCATTCTCGAAGTGCGCCCGGATACCACGAGCGCCACCACCATCGGGGAGCTTATCGAGCTGAATCCGATACTCGAGGATGGCGTCCTGCTCGGACATGTTTCGGCTTTCCTGAACGTCGAAGACTTCATCGCACGCACACTGCGGGCTTTCTGCGCATGGCCGCAGGCATTGCTCGACGAGAAGCTCGACCACGACGCATTGGCCGTATCGGTACGCGACGCCTTGTTCGGTATGAACCTGCCCGGCTGGCATAGCTGTACCACCGGCCTGCGCGCTGAGGTCGCCTGCTTTGGCCTGGAACCGGCCGGGCGGCGAGGCGTGCGGCGTCGCGAAGCCGCGCGGACAACAACGCCCACGCGACGCCGCACCGATGTATCCGGCCCGCAAGCCGACGCTACAGCGCCTCGGGACATCGAGCGTGACAAAGACAAGACGGAACGGACTTCGGAGAGTGTCGAGGGACTCTCGCCATCCAACGGTGCCGAGCGCACAAACGAGCAGTCCCTTCCCGAATTCGAGTAAGGACCGGGATCAGTTCAACAAGGCTGGCAGCGGACAACGGACAGGTGTGATGCGAACCAGTCAGCTGCTAGCCGTGCCTCAAATTTCAGTTGGCCTGGTTCTCGGACAAATGCGTATCGCCAGGCAGAATCACAAGCCGTCGCTCGCAGCTGAGCTCCGCGCTCGCACGCTGGCTTAGTTCGATCAGGTCCTCGTCATGCTCTCCGGCGATGAACAGGGTTGGCGCGCTCACGCGCAGGAGTGCTTCACCGGCTAGATCGGGTCTGCCTCCAAGCGACACGACCGCGCGCACGTATGGCGACCGGGACGCAGCAACCAGCGCGGCCGCGTCGCAAGTGCCCGCGCCGATGAGGCCAACGGGCAGCGCCCGCGTCTCTCGACGCGCCGCGAGCCAACCGAGGACCTGCAACAGACGCCGCGTGAGCAGCGGAACATCGAACCGGTATGCCGCCGTGCCCAGGTCATGCCAGCGCTCCGCTTCGCCAAGGAGATCGATCGTCAGGATGTCTAACCCTACCGCCTGAAGTCGATCCGTGACGTGCGCGTCGCGAAGGTGCAGGCGGCCGGTCCCACTGCCATACGCACACACGACAAGTCCTGTCGCACCGCCCGACGACGTCAGCTCACCGTCGAGCAGTTGCCCATCAACAGGAATCCGGATTTTCTGGGATGGTCGCACTCCTGTCCCGCCCCGCCTATACCAGAGGCTCCTCGGCACTCCCCTCGCGCCTGTGCCAGCCGGCCGCCGGTTCTATCGGCTCGATCGCGGTGGTTTCGTCGAGGTGAAAAAGCGCGTCGAACTGCAAGGCCGGCTTGGCTTCGAAATAATGACTCTGCCGTTCCGTCTGGGGAAGATACAACACCCCGATCGCACGCTCGAGCAGGGGTTCATCTAGTGTGCGAGCGGTCTCGTCCCGCATCGGCAAGAAGAATCGGTCGTAGCCCGTGGTGTGGAACAAGTGCTCCCAGCTTCCGTGAAGCGCGGGTCGCACCCATTTTGCTCGACCTCGCCATCCCATTGCGATGCTGCGGACACGTGTCCGGTGTACGTCGTGAATCCGACCAGCAACGCCCTGTGTTGCGCGCTCTCGCGCACGATCTGGCCGAGGTTCCACTCGCCGCGCCGCCGCGACTCCGTTGCGTGGGCGTCGCCAAGATGCGAGTTGTGCGCCCAGACGACCACCTTGCCGCTGCTGCCGCGGCGCACGCGGTAGCGAGCGAGGGCAAACAGCGTGTTGGCCATGTGCGCATCGCGCAGATCCCACGTGTTCAGCCGGCTCGTGAACATGCCACGGTAGTACGCTTCGGCGTTGACCACAACCTGCGCGTTCTGCTCGGCGAAGAACTGCGCGTCGAGCGCCTCGGTGCCGTCGCGCGAAAGGTAGTCGAACTCGTCGGCGCGCAGCTGCAAAAGCTGTCGCACCGCACCGGCCTGGGCCCCGGGCCGCGCACCAAGCGCTACCGCATAGCCATACACCTGTGGTTCGCGCACATGGTCCAGCGCCGCGTAGCGCTCGCGCGCCATGGCGGCTTCGGCCGGGTCCACGCCCTCGAGATAGCGGATCACCGCGTCGGCGGACCGGTGGAGGCTGTAGAGGTCGAGACCATAAACGCCTACCCGCTGGCGCCGCGGCCGGGCCGTATTGGCGTCTTTCATGTCGGTATCTCGTGATCCGCCCGGTCAGGGCGGGTTGTGTCCATGAGTTGCGTTGCGCAGACCGGATCTCGGATACCCCGGCTCACTCAGTTTGTTCGTAGCTCGAAGCGGGTTGACGGGCGATCATGCAGTCCGTGGTGAGCAGCAGGGAAGCAATGGACACGGCGTTCTGCAGCGCCGTGCGGGTGACCTTCAGCGGGTCCACGATGCCAGCCGTCATCATGTCGCCATACGTGCCGCGCGCGGCGTCATAACCCCATGCGTCCTGCGCGGCACTCACGGCATGCACGACCACCTGGGCGTCGGCGCCCGCGTTCTCGGCAATTTGACCGAGCGGCGCGGCCAGCGCGTCGTAGACAATCTTCGCACCGGCCCGCTCGGTTTGGTCGGCGCCCACGCCTTCTAGAGCCGACCTCGCGCGTAGCAGCGCGACCCCGCCGCCCGGCACGATGCCTTCCTCGACCGCCGCGCGTGTGGCATGGAGTGCATCTTCGAAGCGGTTCTTGCGCTCGTGCAGCGCCGTTTCCGTGGCGGCGCCGACGGGAATGACAGCCACGCCGCCCGCGAGGCGTGTGAGGCGGCGCGTGAGCGCGTCGCGTTCGTTGCCGGGGCCGACCTGTTCGATGCGCGCGCGCAGCGCGCCAACGCGCTCCTCGATGCGGTGCCGGTCGCCGCGCGCTTCGACGATCGTCGTGGTGTCGCGGGCGATCTCGACGCGCCGCGCGCTTCCCAGGTCGTCCAGCGTTGCATGCTCCAACGTGCGGCCGGTTTGTGGCGAGATGACGGTGGCGCCAGTCAGCGTGGCGAGATCGGTCAGCGTTTCGCTGCGCCGTTCGCCGAATTCGGGGGAGCGAACCGCGCACGACTTGAGCGCACCGCGCAGATGGTTGACGACGAGCGTCGCCAGCGCTTCGCCCTCGATCTCGTTCGCTACGACGAGCAGCGGCTTGCCCGTGGCGCTGAGCGCTTCGAGCAAAGGCAGCATCTGCGCGATCGAGCTGATGGCCGCGTCGCACAGCAGGATGCGCGGCTCTTCGAGCACGACTTCGCGTGCGTCGTCGCCGACAAAAAGGGGCGAAGCGTAACCGTGCTCGATCAATGAACCTTCCACGGTCTCCAGCTCGTCTTCGAGCTTCGAGCCGTCCTCGATGCTGATCGCGCCATCCCGGCCTACGCGCTCGACGGCCTGCGCGACGATGCCGCCGATACTCGCGTCGCCGCTTGCCGAAATCGTGGCGATGTGGCGCACCTCGTCTGTGCCGGCGCAGGGGCGCGCCAGCTCGCGCAAGCGCGCGACGACACGCTGGCCGGCGGACTCGATCGCGCGGCGCAGCGCCATCGGGTCGAAGCCCGCCGCGACATACTTGTTGCCCTCCACCATGATGGCCTGCGCGAGCGTGGTCGCGGTGGTCGTGCCGTCGCCCGCGAGTTCGCTCGTGCGCGTGGCGACTTCACGCGGAAGACGTACACCCATCTCCTCGAAAGAATCGGGCACGGCCACCGAGCCGGCCACGACGACGCCCGAGTTCGCGATGAGCGGCGTGTCGCCGCTGCGTTCGACGATCACGTTGCGCCCGCCTGGGCCGAGCGTCACCTTCACAGCCTCGGCAAGCGCGTTGACACCGTCGAGAAGGCGCTGTCGCGCCGCATGGTGGAATACGAGAGTTTTACCGGTCACGATGGATCTCGCTGGTCGGGAGTTGCTGTAAGTACGGAATCAGTGCAACGGCTCGCCGTCGCGCAGGATCTGCACGGCGGTTGCCTCGACGTAGTCGACACGCACGCTGTCGCCTGCCTGGAGTCCGTCGAGCTGACTGTCCGATGACGCCTGCAATACCACCGTGCGCGTTGGGCCGCGCAAGGTGATCAGGCGCTTGTCGCGGTCGATCTCGACGACCGTCGTCACCGCTTCGACGCGGTACATCGACAGTGACGAACGCAAGGACGGCCCCGTCGCGAAGCCTTTTTCGACGCGTTCGCGAATGCCGCTCGAAGCGGACTTGTCGGCGCGCAGCAGGAGCGCCCGGCTGAACGTTGCGGCGACGGTGTCGCCGAGCTGCAGTTTGCTGACATCGCCGACATTTCGGTCGACCAGCACGTCGAACGGTTCGCCATTGTCTCCGAGCAGCGTGATGCTGTTGCGGCCTGTATCGATGGCGATAACGACCGCATTCGCATGCTTGATGCTGGTGCCAGAAAACTGGCCCGCGGGCACAGCGCTCTCAACGGATTCGTCGGAGGGTGTCGCACGTGTCGGCGCAGCGCCAACTGCGAGGGCCGCCGCGGCGAGAAGGACGCCGCATCGCCATCTGCTTCTCATGGTGAATTCTCCGTTTGTACGGCAAGCGCGAAGTCGTCGGGGTTTCCGGCGCTTCGGCGATTGATCTCATTCGACCGTCAGTAAGCCTCGAAACGCTTGACCTGCATCAACTGCTGCACCGCCCCTTCGCCAAATGATTGTTTCTAAGGGCGCTGAACTTCGACCGTCCCGATGGACCCGGGGCCTGCAGCGTTGTCCTGGTCAGGGAAGCAATGAGCCAGGAAAATATCCAGGCAAAGAGATGGAGACAGACATGATCAAGAACGTTGGGAGTGCTGAGAAGATCAGGGCGGAAATTCTGCGCCGGGTGCAAGAGAGCGCTGACCTTGGCGACAGATATCGCGATTGCGACATCACGATTCCGCGCAAGGTTGATCCCGCGGACAACGGCGGCTGCAATTGGGCAGTCGACGACTTTCGAGGGGTTGCGCAGGAGTGCAAGGCGCCTTTGAAGGCAGTGATTGCCGAAATGATGCGCGAATATGATCTCGCATGAGATGAAAGCAAAGGCAGGAAACCGCTCGTTATTCGCTCGTGCTTCGATGGCCACTCTCGATGCGGAGGGTGGCTCATCGGCTCGTCAATGGACTTTGGTCAACCAGTGGAGGGGACGGGCGCTTTAAGGCGCGCCCTCAACGGGGTGCCATGTAACCCGGCTGGCCGATCTGTTCGGGGTGTTGAGGAACCCGCCGGAGCCCTTCGGTGTGGATACCCATTGCCGCGAGCCGGCGTACCAAGCCGGCGTACACGTTGTCATCAATGGCCGGCGTACGGGACAAAATCCAGATGGGGCTGCCGTCCTCCTCGCAGCGCACGGTGTAGCGGTAATCGGGGTCCACGTAGACTGTGAGGACCACCACGTTGAACGGCCACAAAATCGTGACTCGCCATCTTCCACCGCCGCTGCCAGGCACGATGGCCGCAACCAGCGTACCTCCCGTTACCGGCTGATCGAAACCGTAGCGTCTTCCGAAGTAGTTGTCATCGATCCTGCCGTCCTCGCGCAGCTCCCAGTCCGCGTAGCTGCCAACGTATTCGCGTTCGTTCAGGTAGGGCACGGTGGCGATCGTGTACCAACGGCCCATGTAGCGCGTCAGATCGACTGGCACCGGCTGCAATGCGGGCAGAGACGCTTCACTGGAGACCGCATCGGAGGGGGTGTTCGATGTGCGGGTTGCGCAAGCCACGAGGAGGAAAAAGATGACGGCCACGACCGCAGGGCGCAGGCGCTTTGTGGCGGCTGGCTTGGCCCCAGTTGCGGCGCGTTCCAGTTCCCGGTGGATAAGCGATTCGCTGTGCGGTTGCATCGTATTCAGGTTTTTTCGTCACGAGCGGCTGCGCCGGACACACACTCGGCTTGCTCCGGAAAGAAGGGGGGGCGCCACGTTTCACGATCGGACTACCGTCAGGTAGGTCTCCGCGACACGGTTGCAGGCCCGATCGGTACGCGCGTCGCATGGCCGGGCCGCCCGCCGGGACGGGAGGGCCACCTCACAACCGCGCTTCGAGCACGGGTGTGACGGGTGCATCCTCTGATGCCCAGGCGTAACCGGCCTCGTGCGGCCAGCCAACGTGCGCTCCCGTAACGTGCCGCTGCCGGGACCGCTTGAAGCGCAGAAACGTGGCGCTTGATAACAGGATGGATCACGGCGCGCCGCGCTGGCTGACCTATGTCAATCATTTCGCCCAGACTCGTTCGAGCGCGTGGTGCACGGCCAGAAGGGGATAGTCGTTGTAGCCCGCCGCTTCGCCGCCGAAATACGTGGCGGGATCGGGTTCGTTCAACGGCGCGTCGATCCGCAGCCGTTCGACCAGATCGGGGTTCGCGATGTAGAGCCGCCCAAAGGCGACCAGGTCGGCGCGGCCCTCTCCACAGGCTTCGATGGCGAGGCGCCGGTCATAGCCATTGTTCGCGATATAGCGGCCGCGGAACGCCTTGCGCAGTGTAGCGTAATCGAAGCCACCCGGCACCTCGCGCGGACCTTGCGTGATGCCTTCGATGATATGGATATACGCGAGGCCGACCGCATCGAGCCGCTCGACGACATGGCGATACGTTCTCATCGGGTTGCGATCGGGCACGGAGTCATTGACCGTACTGACCGGCGAAAGCCGAATGCCGGTGCGACCAGGGCCGCACACCGACGCCACCGCCACGGCCACTTCGAGCACGAGCCGCGCGCGGTCTTCGAGGCTGCCGCCGTAGCAGTCCGTGCGCCGGTTGGTTTGCTCGCGCAGGAATTGTTCGAGCAGATAGCCGTTGGCCGCGTGAATCTCGACCCCGTCGAATCCGGCGTCGAGCGCGCACTGCGCGGCACGCGCGTAGTCCGTGACGATGGCGCGAATCTCGTCTGTGTCCAGCGCGCGCGGCGTCGGGCACGGCTTGAAGCCGGAGGGCGTATAGGACGTCGTGCCTTCGGCGCGGACGGCCGATGGCGCAACCGGCAGCGCGCCGCCGGGCTGCAACTCCTGGTGCGAGATGCGGCCAACATGCCAGAGTTGCGGGAAGATGCGGCCTCCGCGCGCATGCACGGCCTGTGTGACGCGGCGCCAGCCTTCGACTTGCTCGTCCGTGTAGAGGCCCGGCGTGAGGTCGTAACCGCGCGCGGACGGCGAGATGTTCACGCCCTCGGTGATGATGAGCCCGGCGCTCGCGCGTTGCGCATAGTGTTCGACCGTCAGCGGACCAGGGACGCCATCGGCAAGCGCGCGGCAACGTGTGAGGGGCGCCATCACAATGCGGTTCGCGAGGACGACGGGGCCCAACTGTATGGGTTCGAAGAGGCTGCCACGCTCACGGGTGGCTGGCGAGGAGGGAGTTGGGGTTGCGGTTGACATTGAACTGCTCTCCTGATTGTTTGGCAATCCGTAATTTGATGATCATTGGCGCGCGATGTGCCGGCAGTGGAGCGAAGCGGTACCCGGTCAGTTCAGCGGCGCCGATGTCCCAATAGACGCAGCAGCATCACGAAGATGTTGAGAAAGTCGAGATAGAGCGCGAGTGCGCCGACGATGGCTTTCTTGCCGGCAACGACATCGTCTTCATCCGCGATATAGAGGTTCCTGATTCGCTGCGTGTCGTATGCGGTGAGACCCGTGAATACCAATGCGCCAATCACAGAAACGGCGAGCTGCAAGGTACTGGAATCCACGAAGAGATTCACGAGCCCCGCTATCACGATGCCGGCGAGCCCCATGAACAGAAAGGAGCCCAAGCGCGAGAGGTCGGCCCGCGTTGTGTAACCGTAGACGCTCGTTGCCCCGTAGGTGCCGGCGCTGATCACGAACACGGCGCGATGCTCTCGCCGGTGTAGACGAGAAAGATGCCGGAAAGCGAAAGCCCAACCAGAGCGGCATAGGCCCAGAAACACAACTGCGCCGCGGCTGGGCTCATGCGCTCGATGTGCCAGGTCAGCAATACGACCAACGCGAATGGAGCCAGCAGGACGACCCAGAAGAGGGGCGTCGTGGCTATCGACGCATAGATGCCGCTCGCTGCCCCGCCATAGCTAATGACGCCGGTCAGCAAGAGGCCCCCGGCCATATAGTTATAGACGCGCAGCATATGGCGCCTGAGGCCGGAGTCGCCTTCTTCCCATCCGCGCTGCAAGTCTCCAGAGCGGCCGTGCCCGGTGAAATCGATTCCCATGTTCAATCCTCTCGATCGTGATCGCAAGACGAATTCAGTTGGCGTCAGCCGGCCCTGGCAAGTCGCTTCAATCGGCCGCCGCGCCCCAACCCATGCAGCGGGTAGCGAATCCGAAGATGCGCAAGCGGCTGCGCAGGAGGCCCTACCGTAGACGGTACGGGCACTTGCAGGCCGCCGAAAGCCGAGAGTGCATGACGTCCAGCGCTTGAGCGTGCGGTTCGCTGCGTTCGCGTGGTTGCCGGGATGGTTACGGGCCGCCAGGGCAACTGCATGTGGGCGTCGAACACGAGATGACCCGGGCTCAACCTCGTGTGGTCGCGCGAAGTGACCTGCTTCAAGAGTCCGATCAGTTCACTCGCGCGAGTCAGGTGTGCGGCATTGAGACGTCCAGACGCGAAGAGCGGGAGATCGGCGCCCTTCGGCATTGCGTGCCAAACCTCTATATGGCAGCCGCCGCCTGGTTCGTTCAGCGTCATGAGCACGTCATAGAGCCGCCGATGGCCTCGGACGCCGCGGTAGCGAAAGCAGAACTTTGCGGGCTCGTCACGGCGGTTGGCTGCGACGGTCTTCGGCATGGTGGAACGCTCTCGCACGATGGTGGCTCCGGTGAGTGCAGGCTTGCCGAGGCGTCGGTTCTTTGCATCGGCTGGTCTCATTCGACCTCCCGGCAGTGTTGGCGCGCTTGACCTGCATCAAAGGCTTTGCAGCTGTTTCTTCTGTGGCGTCGCGCCCCGCCGCTCAATGCGACATCAAGACGGGCAGTGTCATCGAAGAGAGAATCTTGCGCGTAACTCCGCCCAGCACGAACTCGTGGAACCTGGCGTGGCCGTAAGCACCCGCGACGAGCAGGTCATAGTTGCCGTCGGCCGCATGTTTGAGAAGCGTGTCGCCCGTCGACACGCTCGCCGGATGGTCGAGGCGGGAAATGTCCACCGGGATTGTCACGTGACGCTTGAGCATCGCCACGACGTCGGCGCACGATGCGTCTGCCGGGCGAGGCGCAAGCGCTGTAGAAACGGCCGCGATGGTGACATGCGCCGCGCGTGCGATAAAGGGAAGCGCGTCATGAATGGCACGAGCGGCCTCGCGGCTGCCGTTCCATGCGACCAGTACGCGTTCGCCAACGGTTCCTGAATCGCCTGTTTCCGGCACCAGCAACACGGGGCTACCGGCGCCCAGTACAACGGTCTCCAGAAAATCGTCAGCCACGTACGACTGCGGGTCCTTCGGCCTCGATTGCCCGAGGATCACGAGGTCGGCGGACCGGCCGCATTGCATGACCGTAGCGACGGGATATCCATCCGGCGCTGCCCACGCGCCAGGCACCTGTGTGCGGGACAGTTCCGCACGGAACAGCCGTTCGACTGCCTCACGCTTTTCCGCAAGGAATCTGCGATGGGCGTCGTAAATGTCCGGGGCGCCTGTCATCGCATAGAACCCGACCGGATGCGGGTCACTCATTGCGAACACGCCGTCCAGGTGCGCGTCGAATTTACTGGCGAGCTTCAGCGCGAGCGACAGGCGTGCATGCGCGCCTGTGCTCGTGTCGAGATGGACCATGACGGTCTTGTAGGTCATTGTGGATCTCCATGCGGAAGATTCATTCCGGTAACGCTGCCCAGCGGAAGAACGCACTGGAATCCGCATCGAGGTTCCCAAACCATTTTCCGTAGACGGCGGCGAACTCCGGCGATCTGTACAAACGGCTGAGCGCGCGGTCTACCAGCAGGCGCAGGTCATCGTCGCCGCGCGCCATGCCAATCGCCACCGAAACTCTCGTGAAACGGCGGTCAAGAACGATCAGATCGCTCGCGGCGGGACTCTCGCGCGCCATGGCACGAGCAGCGCGCGGTCGGCGAAGAAGACGTTCGACTGGCGGCCAACGACTTTCTGCACACCGGCCTGTATCGACGTGACGGGTACCACCGTCGCCGAGATCGCGAATTCGTCGAGCTTGCCGGCAAGCCAACGCTGCGCAGGCGAATCGGCGATGACCGAAACCGTCTGCCGGGACAGCAGTTCCGCAGGCGACGCGCGCCAGATCGGGTGAGACGCACGCTCGCCAGACAATATCTCGCGGAGTCCGGGGGCTGCATCCGTGCGGAGCAGCGCTCCGATGCCCGCCGGATACACGGGGATGGAGAGCGCCATGCCCTGCCTGTTCGCGAGCGTATCGAGCGCTCCGCATACGAGATCGACCCGCCGTTCGCGCAGCGCGCGGGCGTCGTCGCCGGCTGAGAGCGGAACCCACTGGATATTTAGCGCGGCCAGTCCCGAGTCGCTTTTGATCTGTTCCGCGATCTTCTGGCACAACGCCACTGTGTAACCGGTCACTTGCCCGGCAGCGTCCTTATACGCATAAGGACGCGCCTCGCTGAGATAGCCCATGCGAATGTTGCCGGACCGATTGATTCGCTGGAGCGTCTCGCTCGTCGTCTGTTCCTGCGCGCGCACCGGGTGCGGCATCAGCGTCGAAAGCGCGAGTATGCCGATCATCATTGCCGTGGCCGCCGAGTCCGCAGCGGCGCGCCGCGCGGAAGCCGGCGAGCCGGTGCGATTGAGCGCAAAGCCATAAATCGCGTAACCGATCGCCATGACCAGCATGCCGCCCATTACCGCATCCTTGCCCGAGGCGTAGATCGCATAGACGGAGTGCGCGAGCGCCACGATGGCAACCGCAGCATTGACCCGGTACTTTGCTTCCTGCGTGCCCCCGTTGCGCATCATCACAAAGAGCGCCGAGAGCGAAATGACGTACGGAATCACGTTGGTGACGACTGCAAGATTGACGAGGGCTGCGAACTGCGCGCTCAGATTCGGAGAGATCGTGGACAAGGCCATCAGCGACTGGACGATGCCCATGATCACCATGCCGGCAATTGGCGCACCCAGGCGGTTCGTCTTGCCGAATACAGCGGGGAACATCTGGCTCGCGGAGGCGTCGCTGGCCGTTTGCGCCAGGGTGAACTGCCATCCCAGCAAGGAACCGACGCACGCCATTGCGGCGAGGCCCATGACGATGGAACCAACGGCGGGGCTGAACATCTGCGCAAAGGCGAGGCCGAACGGTCCGGTCGATCTGGCGAGTTCGGCATTCGGCACGATGCCCTGGATCACGGCCGTGGAGAGAATATAGATGACCGCTGCGCCCAGGGTGCCGAACATGCAGGCCAAAGGCACGTCGCGCTTGGGGTTCTCGACAGCGGACGAATTCTGCACCGCCGATTCCATGCCGAGGAATGCCCAAAGCGTGAGCGAGATGCTGGAACCCATGCCCTCCACGAGGCGCAGGCCCTTGGGGTTCCACGCCGCCGCAAACGTACCGGCGTGAAACCAGAACCAGCCTGCAATCGAGATGAAACCCACGGGCAGGATGACGCCCCAAACCGTGACCGCGCCAATCCGACCTGTTATTTTCGGTCCGCCGAAATTCGCCACTGTGGTCAGCCAGAGAAGAGTGATCACACCTAGACAGGTCGCCAGTGGAGAAGAGGTCAGCATGGGAAAGAATGCCGCGAGATAGCCGAGCGCCGAACTCGCGACCGCCACGTTCGCGATGGCGATGGACAAGAAGTACAGAAAGAAGACCTGGAAATACCCGTCCTTGCCGTAGGCATCCTCGGCGTAGGCGGCCATGCCGCCGGCACGCTGGTTGAGCAGGCCGGCTTGAGCAAAACCGTAGGCAATCGCGAGCGAGCCGATTGCCGTGACGAGCCAGGACAGCAGCGCAATTGCGCCGACTTGCGCCATGTTGGCGGGCAACATGATGATGCCCGATCCCATCATGTTCACGGTGACGATGAATGTCAGTTGCGTGACGTTCATCTTTTTGGGCTGATCCGCCATGGTGATTCTCCTGCTCGCACCACCGTGCCATGCCTCGCCGCCGAAGTGGCGCGCGTTGTATCCAGCGCTAAACGCGCTGGGCCTGTGTGAAGGCTAGGTTGGGTGGCGAAGATCAGATTGACATAAGTCAATCGGGCCCAGCCGACAGGTCGCCCGAATACTCAACCGTTCAGAGTCGATTCGTGAAGCGCACACAGAAATCGCGTAATGGGGTGGGTGTGATCCAGGTCAATCACTAACGATTTTCCTTCGTTACTGTCAACGCAACGGGAGGCTCGCCTGCGTGAGGGAGAGCTCGGAACAGGCTCAGGCTGGTGCGGGGCAACCGAAGTGGAGGAAGAAACGGTGATCAAGGCAAACGAGGGCAACGGCAAGCTAAATCTCGACCGCTCCATGGCAACGCAGGCATTGGCTAGCGCTTTCTCGTGGTTCAGGAGGATGACGGCGCATGAAGCGCGGTTCGCTGATGCACTCACGCCGCCGCAATGCCGCGATGTTCAGGAGAACATCATCGACGGCAACGCGAGGATTCCCGAAGTCGTGCCGGCGGTAGCTGAGAACGAGCCGCGGCGATTGCATAGGGAAAGGGCATCGGAACTCGGCGACATGGCCGCCGCGCTGGCCCACGAAGTCGACCAGCCGCTCACGGCCATTTTCAGCAACGCCCAGGCCGCGCAGCGCTTTCTCGCCCAGACTCCGCCCGCACTGGGCGACCTGCAGGAGTTGCTCGCCGAGGTCGTTGCAGATAGCGCGCGCGCACGCAATCATCCGGAAGATGCGTCAAGCGGCGCGATGCGAGCCACCCGAAACAAGCGTGATCGATGTGGGCAGCCTCGTGCGCGAAGTAACGCGCCTGCTGCGCCGCGAGACGCAGGCGCTCGACGCGGCCATGGCCACTCGCATCGAGGCCGCCCTTCCCCGATTGCGCGGGGATGCCTTGCAACTGCAGCAGGTCCTCGTGAATCTTTTGCTGAATGCGTTGGACGCCGTGCACGACAGTGCCTGTGAAGACCGCCGGATTTGCGTTTGCGTGACGACCACCGCGAATCGGGACAAGGTGTGCATTGCCATCCGCGATCACGGGTGCGGTGTCGACGTCAGCCAGTTCGCCACGCTGTTCAAGCCATTCGTGACATCGAAGCCCGGCGGGCTCGGGCTCGGTCTTTCGATCAGCCGCACCATCGTCGTGGCGCACGGTGGTCAACTGTGGGCCGAGCGCAATCCCGATCGGGGCATGACTTTCCATGTCGACCTTCCGGCGCAGGCCGAAAGCATGAACGCACAAATCTGAAGCACGAAAGGAGCAGACGTCATGGATAAAGCTGTTTCGCGCAAGGCGGCGCCCGCTACAGAGGGAGTGCCGCTGCCCTACCGTACGCCGGACGAGCGGGCGGCCCAGGGCCGGGTCGTTCGCGACGAGGTACCCCGGTCGTCCCAGGCGGGATGGAAGCTGCCAGACCAGCGCCGCAATGTGATCGAACTGCTCGAGGAGTCCAACGCCGGCCGTTTGCCGCGCCTGATCCCCATCCGCTTCGGTCGAATGTCCGCCTCGCCGTTTGCGTTCTATCGAGGCGCGGCCGCCATCATGGCTGCGGACCTTGCCACGACGCCGACGAGCGGATTGCGCGTACAGGCGTGCGGCGACGCGCATCTGATGAACTTCGGCGGGTTTGCGACTCCCGAGCGCAACGTGATCTTCGATATCAACGATCTCGACGAGACACTGCCGGCTCCCTTCGAGTGGGACCTGAAACGGCTTGCCGCGAGCGTCGTGATTGCGGCGCAGCATCTCGAACTGCCTTATAGCGATACTGTGCGTCTCACGACCGATCTCGTGCGCCAATATCGCGAGCGCATGCACGACTACGCCTATATGCGCGTGCTGGATGTCTGGTACGACCGCATCGATCTGCAAAAGTATCAGGACAAGTCAGGCGACCCCGAGGTCATCGACGCTGCGCGCAAGCGCATTGCGCAGCGTATCGAAACAGAGCGCCAGAAGACTGCCCCCGATTTTCTCTATCCGAAGTTCGTGACCGAAGAGGGTGGCCGCCCGCGTATCAAGGACGAGCCGCCGCTCATCTTTCATCCTGACGCAGAGCTCGCACCCGGCCTCGAGTCGGGATATGCAGAGGCGATCGCGTCGTACCGCGAGAGCCTTGCCGAACACGTGCGCACACTGTTCGACCGGTTCCAGATGGTCGATCTTGCGGCCAAGGTCGTGGGCGTCGGCAGCGTCGGCACGATGTGCTGTGTGGCACTCTTCCTGGCTTCCGACAACGACCCGTTATTTCTACAGGTCAAGGAGGCGAGAGCTTCGGTCCTGGAGCCGTATGCGGGAAAGAGTCTGCATGCCAACCATGGTCAGCGGGTGATTGCGGGCCAGCGCATCATGCAGTCCGCAAGTGATGTGTTTCTCGGCTGGACTCGGGGAAAGAACGGGCGCGACTTCTATATCAGGCAACTGCGCGACATGAAAATGTCTGTCGTGATCGAAGCACTCGATGCGGGAATGCTCCGGCAATACGGACGCATGTGCGCGCACGCGCTTGCCCGGGCCCATGCGCGCTCCGGTGACGCCGCGATGATTGCCGGGTACATGGGTTCGGGCGGGGCTTTCGACGACGCCATCACCGAGTTCGCAACGGAATACAGCGCGCAGAACCGGCGCGATTATCGAGAGTACATCCACGCAATCCGTGAAGGCCGGATCGAGGCGATGATGGAGGACTGAGCCGGGAACGACACGCAAAGTCACGCACCGGAACTTGAGGGGCCATAGTCATGGGCATACTGAGCTGGCTGACACGCCGCAAGGAAGCGCGCGTTGCGGACGACGCGCTCGACGACACGCTCGTGCGCGAAGGGTTCGACCGTGTCGTCAAGCTCAATCCGCAGTTGCGCCTTGCGTCCGGTTACGAGCGGCGGCTTACGCGCGCCGTGCGCATATCGCTGTGTCATCTCGATGGACTGATCGGCACGCTGCCCCCGGCGCGCCACGCAAGCGGCGCGGTCTGGCCGACGGATGCCTGTATTCACGCGTACTTCGCCGCACCCGCCGATGTGGCCCAGATATTGAGCCGATCGGAGGAATTGCGGCGTTTCTTCGATGACCAGCCTGGCGCCGACGAAGCCTTCGCGGTGCTGGGCATGGAGATGATCGAGCGCCGCACGCTGGGCGCGAAGCAGGAGGGCGAAATCGTGCGCACGGACGCTGTACGCACCACGATTAGCTTTACTGATCATCAGGTGCGCATATGCGGGCGAACGGACCTTGAACTCAGGCGTGAAATCGTGCTGCGCATGCTCGAACAGCTTGCGATGGCGGGCCTTGCGCGCGTCGCGGCCACCGTCGCGCAGCGCGACGTGCTCGAGCAGGAACGCGCGCTTCTGAAAACCCGTCTGCAACTGCTCGAGCGGCAGGGCGTCGGTATGGGGCAGGTGGTGGGTGGCGCGGCGTCGGCCGATCCCGGGGAGCTGGCCAGGCTGCAGGCGCAGATCGTGGAGAACGCACAGAATCTCGCGAAGCTGGGCCTGCGTAGCGACGCACTGCAACAGGACCTCGAACAGGTCTGCGAGGTGCTGGACGATCCGGCAGCGCACATGGACGTGACGCTCAGGCATGTGCGGCTCGACGCCATGAACGTCGTGGTCGACGCAACGTCGTCGGCGCGGGCGCAAGCGCTCGACCTGCGCGTGGCGCGCGTTCCCGCCCTGCCTGGGCAACTGCGGGCCTTCGATCTCGTCCGGTTTGCGCGCCGTGACCTGCTGTCCATGCCGAGCATGATCGATGAGGCAAGGCGCCCGCTCATTTGAGCTTCATGGGAGCAACGCCCGAGTATCGAGAATAGCGCTCAAGCCGAAAGGGAGGGAAATGTCATGAGAGATTCACGCAAAGCAGACCATGCCGCCGGCCAGCAACACGAGGACAGCGGCAAGCTGAGCAACAGTACCTACCTGAAGGAGCTCGCGCGACTGCATGTGGAACTGGTGAAGCTGCAGGAGTGGGTCGTGCATGAGGGCGCGAAGATCTGTATTGTCTTCGAGGGCCGGGACGGAGCGGGCAAGGGCGGTGCCATCAAGGCGATCACCGAACGTGTGAGTCCGCGAATCTTCCGCGTGGTCGCATTGCCGGCGCCTACGGAGCGCGAAAAATCGCAGATGTACGTGCAGCGTTATCTGCCACACCTGCCGGCCGCGGGCGAGGTGGTGATATTCGATCGCAGCTGGTACAACCGCGCCGGCGTCGAGCGGGTCATGGGATTTTGCACGCAGGAGCAGGTCAGTGCGTTCCTGAAAGACGTGCCGCTCGTCGAAAAGGCCATCATCGACTCTGGCGTGATCCTGCTTAAGTACTGGCTCGAAGTGAGTCAGGAGGAGCAGACGCGGCGTCTGGAGTCGCGCATCCACGACGAACGCAAGATATGGAAGCTTTCGCCGATGGATCTGGAGTCCTACCGGCGCTGGTACGACTACTCGAAAGCGCGCGATGACATGTTTGCCGCCACCGACACCGAGTTCTCACCGTGGTTTGTCGTGAACTCGAACAACAAGAAGCGTGCGCGGCTCAACATCATCAGCGATCTGCTGCACAGGATTCCGTACAAACCGGTGTCGCGTGATCCGGTCAAGCTGCCCAAACGGGATAAAGCGCGTGACTATAAAGAGCCGGATCGTCCATTTCGCTTCGTTGAGGAGCGGTTTTGAGCATCGGCTGGCACATGGCAGGACTCGGCGGGGTCGATACACATGACGGAGCCGCTGCACTGCATGCATGGTCACGTGCCCGCTGGTTTTTGCTTGCGGGCTGCCTGATTGCGATTCCGGCGTTCTATCTCGAACTGCTCTCGACATCGAGCTGGATGCTGCTGACCGCGCGGGTCCTGTACGGCGGCATGGCCGTGGCTTGCGCGGGCGCTATCGCGCGGACCGCCATGTCGACTCACAAACCCGCGCGATTTCTGGATCGCAATGCGTTTGACGTGGCGCTTGCCTGTGGCGCGCTCGTCAGCATGACCGGCGGAGCGAATCCATGGTCTGTGCTCGAATGGGTGCTCAGGCTCGCATTCATGGCGATGATCGCGCTGCGCATCGTCGTTGCGCTGAGTGCGTATTTCGAGCTGAACCGGCTCGCGCTGCTCCCGCTCGCGGGCTTGATCGTTCTGCTGCTTGGCGGCGCCGGGTTCTACGCTCTGGAGCCGCGAGTGCATAGCTACGCCGAAGGGTTGTGGCTCGCATTCGAAAGCAGTGCCACGGTCGGCTACGGCGATTTCGCGCCGACCACACCCGCGTCGCGCATCTTTGCGGTGTTCGTCGTGCTGCTCGGCTACGGCATGTTCTCGCTGGCGTTCGCCGGCATTGCCGCGTGGCTCATCGGCAAGGAAGAGCGGCGGCTCAGGCGCGAGATGCATCGGGATATCAAGGCGCTGCATGCGGAAATCATCGCGCTCCATCGCGAACTCGAGGGGCTTCGTGATGCGTTCGCTCCCCGGCACGGCGGTTCGCAAGGCGCAAGCAACGACACAACGCAGCAACTGAGGACTCGTTGAACGGGCGGGCAGCGCTCCGTGTACTTGATTCAGATCAATGGTCACCCTGGGCCGCCAACGCACAGTGATGCGGTTGACTGCGCCGCCGGCCATACCGCACACGGCGGGCGTATCGAACGAAGGGCTCCCTCATCATGACCGATTCCGTCGTTAGCGATGCTGAACCTCTGCATGCGAGCCTCACAGTCCGTGAAGCGCCTGAACGCGCCGCGGAGCACAGGCGACCCGACCTCACGCCCGCCGATCAGTGGAACCGGGCAGCCCATGCCGCTTTGGCCGCCGCGACATTCGGCCTTTCGCCGATGGCGCTCGCGCTAGCGACACTCGATTGGGCCGGGCACCTCGCGGTCTCGCCCGGAAAATGCTTCGAGCTTGCGACGCGTGCATGGCATGCGGCGGGTGTGTTTCCTGCCGCGTCGCGCTGCGCCGGCGACGATGCGGATGAGGGTGAGACGTCGGTGTACGCGGGGCATGCCGACCCTCGTTTTACGGCCGCCGCGTGGTCGAACTGGCCATTCCGGATGTATCGCGACGCGTTTCTGGCGGTCGAGCGCTGGTGGCGCGACGCTACCAGCGGCGTTCCGGGCGTCGAGCGGCACCACGCGGAACTCGCCGCCTTCGCGGCGCGCCAGTGGCTCGACGCGTGTTCGCCCGGCAACTTCATCGCGACCAATCCGGTCGTGCAGCAGGCCACGTTGCGCAACTGCGGTGCCAACCTTGTTGCGGGCATGCGCAACTGGCTCGACGACGCGACCGCAATGGCCGACACGATGCGTGGCACGCGTGAGCACGTGGCACAGTCCTGGCTCCCTGGGCGCGACGTTGCGGTGACGCCGGGCCGGGTCGTCTGGCGCAACGCTCTGTGCGAGCTGCTGCAGTACGCGCCCATGACGCCCGACGTCGCTCGCGAGCCGATCCTGGTCGTGCCGTCGTGGATCATGAAGTACTACATCCTGGACCTGCAACCGCACGACTCGCTCATCCGCTTTCTGGTGGAGCAGGGCTACACGGCTTTCACGATATCGTGGCGCAACCCCGGCCCCGAGGCGCGCGATCTCGGCCTTGAGGACTACCTGCGCGACGGCTTCTTCGCCGCGCTCGACGCCGTTCGCTCGCGGTGCGGCGAGGCGGTCCACGCGGCCGGATATTGTCTCGGCGGAACACTGCTCGCAATCGGTGCGGCCGCGCTGGCGCGCGACGGCCGGCAGGACCTGCTGCGCTCCGTCACGTTGTTTGCCGCGCTCACCGACTTCAGCGAGCCCGGCGAACTCGGACTGTTCATCGACGCAAGCGAACTCTCCGCGCTCGATGCGCTGATGTGGCGGCAGGGGTATCTAGATGGCGCGCAAATGTCCGCAGCGTTCCAGTTGCTGAATGCGCGCGACCTGATCTGGTCGCGCATGATGAGCGAGTACCTGCTTGGCCAGCGCACGAAGCCCACCGATCTGATGTCGTGGAACGCCGACACGACGCGCATGCCGTACCGCATGCATATCGAATACCTGACACACCTCTTTCTCGACAACGATCTCGCTGCCGGCCGCTATTGCGTCGACGGCCGACCGATCGCGCTGTCGGACGTCGAAGCGCCGATGTTCGTCGTCGGTACCGAGCGCGATCACGTATCGCCGTGGCGCTCGGTCTACAAGCTGCATCTGCTCACGCATAACGCGCTGACGTTCGTGCTCACGGCGGGCGGGCACAACGCCGGCATCGTGTCCGAGCCGGGTCATCCAGGGCGTCACTTCCGGTGCGCCACGCGCGAGCCCGACGCGCCGTACCGCAGCCGCCATGAGTACATGAGCGATACGCCCGTGACCGAAGGGTCGTGGTGGACCTGCTGGCGCGACTGGCTGCGCGAGCACTCCACGGGCGAAGTGCCGGCGCGCATGCCGCAGGCCGGGCTCGGCCAGGCTCCGGGCGAATACGTGCTCGAAACATGAGCGGGCGGGACGTGCCGCCGAACCAACGGATCGAGATCAAGCGCGCTCAAGTGAACAGAGGAACGAAGTGGAACACCATGCCGAAGTACTGAGAGGACTACGCTGGTATCCGCGCATGCCGGGCTGGCGCGACGTTGCGGCCGTGGTTCTGGTGCTCGGCACGATTGTCGTACTGGGCGAGGGCGCGCGCCAGATGACGGGGCCACTCGCGGGCGGCCATGGTCCGGCCATCTCGCTTTCGCCTGCGGCACTGCCCGGTTACACGCTGCGCACCGTCATGCGCATGCTGATCGCGCTCGTCGCCTCGTTCGTCTTCACGTTCACGTATGCGACGCTCGCGGCGCGGAGCCGCCGGGCAGAGCGCATTCTCATTCCGCTGCTCGACGTGCTGCAGTCGGTGCCCATCCTCGGCTATCTGTCGTTCACCGTGGTGTTCTTCATGTCACTCTTTCCGGGCAACGTACTGGGCGCCGAGCTTGCCTCGATCTTCGCGATCTTCACGAGCCAGGCGTGGAACATGGCGTTCAGCTTCTATCAGGCGCTGCGCACCGTGCCGACCGATCTGGACGAAGCGAGCCGCAGCTTTCGCCTCTCGGGCTGGCAGCGCTTCTGGCGTCTGGAAGTGCCGTTCGCGATGCCGGGACTCATCTGGAACGCGATGATGTCGATGTCGGGCGGCTGGTTCTTCGTGGTCGCCTCGGAGGCCATCTCGGTTGGCGACGTGCAGGTGGCGCTGCCAGGCGTAGGGTCGTGGGTGGGGCTGGCAATCATGAAGCGCGATCTGGCTGCGGTGGGCTGGGCAATACTCGCCATGAGCCTCGCGATCGTGCTTTACGACCAGTTGCTGTTTCGCCCGCTGGTGGCCTGGTCCGACCGCTTTCGCTATGGTGACACCGCGGCTCAGGCGTGCCCGCGCAGCTGGCTGCTCGACCTGTTTCATCGTTCGCCGTGGATGCAGCACGCATGCCGGCCGGCGGGCGCAGCGCTCGGGCGCGCCGCACACCTGCGGCTGTCGCCGGACGCGCATTGGCGCGGCTTCGCGTGGGCAAACGGACGGCTTTCGCGGCGTGCGGGCGACGTGCTCTGGTTCGCGCTGTGCGCCGCGGCGGTTGCCGCCGCAGCCGTGTCCGTGCTGCGCTTCGCCGCGCCGGCTCTTGCATGGGCCGACGTGGTGGACGCGACGCGCAACGGTTTGCTCACGCTGCTGCGAGTCGCGGTGCTGATTGCACTTGCCTCCGTGATCTGGGTGCCGGTGGGCGTGGCGGTGGGGTTGCGCCCGCGGCTGGCCGCCTGGATACAGCCGACCGCGCAATTTCTCGCCGCCTTCCCAGCGAATTTGCTGTTTCCCGTGGTCGCGTTCTGCATCGTGCGCTTCAGGCTCGCCCCGGACATCTGGCTGTGCCCGCTGATGATCCTCGGCACGCAGTGGTACATCCTCTTCAACGTGATAGCGGGCGCCACGGCCTTGCCCACCGATCTACGCGAGGCGGCCACGAGCCTGCGCCTGCGGCGGCGAGCGCGGTGGTTGCAGGTGCTGCTGCCCGGCATCTTTCCGTATTACGTGACCGGAGCCATCACGGCGAGCGGCGGTGCGTGGAACGCCAGCATCGTCTCGGAAACGATCAGTTGGGGAACAACCAACCTGAGTGCGGGCGGCCTCGGCGCCTATATCGCCGAAATGACGGCAAGGGGCGACTACCCGCGCATCGCCCTCGGCATTGCCGTCATGTCGATCATGGTCGTCGCCGCCAACCGACTCGTATGGCGCCCCCTCTACGCCTTCGCCGAACGCCGCACGCGGCTCGCCTGAACGCATCGCCATGGAAAACGCACCAATGCCCGCTCTCGCACACCCCGAAACGACGCTCGACGGCAAGTCTCAGCGAGACCTCGCTGCACCGGTGCTGGAACTCGCCCAGATGGGTATGTCGTTCGCGCGGCCCTCCGGCGAACCGTTGCCGGTACTCGTGGATATCGACGTCACGCTGCGCGAAGGCGAAATCCTCGGCCTCCTCGGGCGCTCGGGATCGGGCAAGTCAACGCTCTTGCGCGTGGCCGCCGGCCTCGCGCGACCGTCGGCCGGCCGTGTGCTGTACCGGGGCGCGACGCTCGAGGGTCCAGCCGAAGGCATCGCCGTCGTGTTCCAGACCTTCGCGCTGTATCCGTGGCTCACGGTGCTCGCCAACGTCGAGTTGGGGCTCGACGCATCGGCGCTCACGCCCGCCGTGGTGCGAGAGCGCGCGATGTCCGCTATCGAGATGATCGGGCTCGATGGCTTCGAATCCGCTTTTCCGCGCGAACTCTCGGGCGGCATGCGTCAGCGTGTGGGATTTGCACGCGCGCTGGTGAGCGAGCCGAAGCTACTGCTCATGGATGAACCGTTTTCTGCGCTCGACGTACTGACCGCCGAAACGCTGCGCAGCGACTTTCTCGACCTTTGGACGCAGCGGCAAACGCCGATCGAGGCGGTGCTCATGGTCACGCACAACATCGAGGAGGCGGTGCTGATGTGCGATCGCATTCACGTGCTGGGCGGCCATCCGGGACATGTCGTGGCGACGCTGAACGTGTCGTTGCCGCGTCCGCGCAACCGCCTCGACCCGGCCTTTCGCGCCATCCTGGACGCGCTGTATGGAATCCTGACGGCTCGCCTTGCCGAATCCGCCAATGGCGAGGGCGCCGTTCATGGTGCATTTGGGCTGCGGCTGCCGGCTGTCTCGAGCCACCGCCTCGTCGGTATCGTCGACACGCTCGCGGCGGCGGCGCAAGATGGCCACGCGGAGCTGGCGGCGCTGGGCGCGGCGCTGATGCTCAAGCCCGACGAACTCTTTCCCGTAGCAGCGGCGCTGCATCTGCTGGCGTTCGCCGAGTTGAAGGAGCACACGATCAAGCTCACGGCGGCGGGGCGCATGTTCGTGCACGCAGACGACGCCGAGCGCAAACGGCTTTTTCGCGAGCATGTGGTGCAGTTCGTGCCGTTCATTGCCCATATTCGCGAGGTCCTCGACGAACGGGAAGGGCACCGCGCGCCGCGTGCGCGCTTCGAGCTCGAACTGGAGGACCACCTGCATCGCGCCGACGCCGAAACGACCTTGCGGACCGCGATCGACTGGGGCCGGTACGCGGGATTGTTCAGTTACGACGACCACACGCGCACGTTTGGCGATTGAGCCTGCGGGGCTGGCAAGTGCTTGATCGATGTCAAATGCGCACGCTTGGCGCCGCTCATCATGAAACCGGTGCCGCGTTCGCGCTGCAAGTGCAGGCGGTCGCGACGGCGCACGCGTGTTTCTGAACCTTTATGGAGAGAACATGAAAGCACTGGTCTACAACGGTCCGGGCAAGTTTGCGGTGGAAACGCGGCCGATGCCCGCATTGCAGGGTCCCGGCGACGCCATCGTCAAGATGTCGAAAACCACGATCTGCGGGACCGATCTGCATATTCTCAAGGGCGACGTGCCGAGCTGCGAGCCGGGCCGTATTCTCGGCCACGAAGGCGTGGGCATCGTGCACGAAACGGGTAGCGGCGTATCGGATCTAAAAGCTGGCGATCACGTGCTCGTGTCGTGCATTTCGAGCTGCGGGCAGTGCGCATACTGCCGCCGCGGCATGTACTCGCACTGCAAGACGGGCGGCTGGATCCTCGGCAACCGCATCGACGGCACCCAGGCCGAATATGTGCGGACTCCGCACGCGCAGACGAGCCTCTACAAGATTCCCGCCGGCCTCGACGAGGCCGCGCTCGTGATGCTCTCGGACATCCTGCCCACCGGCTTCGAATGCGGAGTGCTCAACGGCAAGGTCGAGCCCGGCAGCACGGTCGCCATCGTCGGCTCGGGACCGATCGGACTCGCGGCGCTGCTGACCGCCCAGTTCTATTCGCCCGCGCAGATCATCATGATCGACCTGGACGCCAACCGCCTGGAATGTGCGAAGAAATTCGGCGCTACGGCGTGCATCGACTCGCGCGCCACCGACGCTGTCGAAGCAGTGATGAAGCTCACTGACGGTGTCGGCGTGGACTGCGCCGTGGAGGCCGTCGGCGTGCCCGCGACGTTCGAACTGTGCGAGCAACTCGTCGCACCGGGCGGCGTGATTGCGAACATCGGCGTGCATGGCGTGCCGGCGTCGATCTTTCTCGACAAGTTGTGGGACCGCAACGTGGCGATCACGACGCGTCTCGTCGATACCGTCAGCACACCCATGCTGCTCAAGACCGTGTGCGCCGGGCGGATCGATCCGAGCCGGCTGATTACGCATCGTTTTGTGTTCGACGATGTGCTCAAGGCCTACGAGACGTTTTCGCACGCGGCGAGTACGCAAGCGCTGAAAGTCATCATCGAGATGTAACGGGCCATGGACATCCGGGGGCTTTCCACCACCGTGCGCGTCGACCATGCCGGAGCGCGGCCGTCGCAACGCGAGCGGCACCAGGCAGGCGAGCAAGCGTTGCGGCTAGCGCCGCGTGTGCGGCAACTGATCGAAAGCCAGAGTTACGTCCAGGCCGACGAGGACGCGGCGTTTCTGCGGCGGCCCGAAATGTGCGGCGTGCGGCTTCAGCTCGACTACTGGAAAACCGAAGAGCGCTTGCAGCACCTCGGCATCGCTCATACGGTGGTCGTCTACGGAAGCACGCGCGTCACGAGCCCGGCGCGGGCGCGCAGGCGTCTCGCAGCCACGCGCCGTCTCGCGCAGGTCGACACCGGCGCTCAAGCGCAGCGCGAACTGCTTGTGGCGCAAGCACTGCTTCAGCGCAGCATCTACTATGACGTGGCGCGCAAGCTGGGCGCGCTGATCGGCCACGCGCGAGGCACAGGCAAGCTCCCCAGGCTCACGGTCGTGACGGGTGGCGGTCCGGGCATCATGGAGGCGGCCAACCGTGGCGCATTCGATGCGGGCGCGCCCACGGTGGGCATGAACATCACGTTGCCGAGAGAGCAGTATCCAAACCCGTATTTGACACCGGACCTGTGCTTCCGCTTTCACTACTTCGCCATCCGCAAACTTCACCTGCTGGAGCGCGCCAAGGCGGCGGTGTTCTTTCCCGGCGGATACGGTACCTGCGACGAATTATTCGAAGTCCTCACACTTCTGCAAACGGGCAAGATCGCGCCATTTCCCGTGCTCCTCGTAGGTGAAACGTGGTGGCGCAGCATAATCGACTTCGCCGCAATGGCCGAGGCCGGCATGATCGACCCTGACGATCTCGCGCTCTTTCGCTTCTGCGAATCGGCCGAGGAAGTCTGGGCCGCAATTCGCAACTGGTATGGAGATGGGGACTGAGGCGACACGTCAAACAGTCCGACGCAAGGAGATAGCAATGAACTGGCTCGCTGATTACTTCGCTCAACACACGCCCGAGCTGTACCTTTCGCTCGCGGCGTGGCCGCCTCTGCGGCTCGGGCCCGAGGGGCCGATACCGCAATTGCCGCGCTGCCTGCCGTATCCGGGGGCGACATTGATTTTCCGGCCGGCAAGCCGGATTACCCGCGGCGAGCAGACCGTCGAGTTGCCGGCGTACTACGAGATGCGCATTCCTACGTCTTCGCAAACGATAGGATGGGCGCGCAATGCGGATGGCGCTGACTTCTTCGAATCGGTGAGGATTTTTGCGCCGTCATGCTACAACCCCGACTTCCTTATCACGATCAACGATTCGCTCTCGTTCGTGCCGGTTTTTTCGGCCGATGGGGCGCCTGGCTTTTACGGCAGCAGCATAGCCCACACGCCCGCTACCTCGGATGTCTTGCACATGGCGTTGCCCTGGTCCTTCCAGGGCTACGTGACGATCTAGCTCATTCACTAAAGGTCCTGCGAAGGAGTCGAACAGCGTGAACATCACCTTTTCTGACCGGTCGCCTGACTATGACGCAAACCGGCTCGCGCTGACCTTTCCGGCCACCGCGGGGGACACGCCCATCCAATGCGCGATTACGGCCGAGGCGCTCGAAGATCACTTCGGCGCGGCCTCCCTGCGCGAAACGGATTTGCGCGGCGCGTTCCTTGCACATCGGGCCGCGATCGAAAAGGCCGCCGCTCGCCTGATCGAAGCGACCCACTCCGAGGCGGTCATGCTTCACAGCGGCTATTTCCGCATGTACGCAGATTCAAACGAAGTAGGGACGGGCCGTGCACGGTGAACGCGCGTGTGACACAAGTCACTGCGTGCGTCGCTGCAAGCTCTAGATTGATTCACATCGGGGCATTAGCCCTTAACGGAGGAACACATGCAAGCATCGGACATCATGACGAGGGACGTCATCACTGTGCGGCCCAACGCGTCAATTCTCGAGGCGGCGACGCTGCTCGCCGAGCACCATATTAGCGGCATCCCGGTCGTCGACGATAACGGAGCCTTGGTCGGCATTCTCAGCGAAAACGATCTTCTGCATCGCGTGGAAACGGGAACCGGCAAGCCGCAGCGTAGCTGGTTGAGTGAGTTCCTTCATTCGACGCGCAAGCTCGCGGGCGAGTACCTCAAGGAAAACGCCGCCGAGGTCAGCGACGTCATGACGTGCAATGTCGTTTCGGTTGCACCATCGGCGACCCTGGGCGAGGTTGCCGACCTGCTCGAACGCCACCATATCAAACGGGTTCCGGTACTGACACAAGGCAAACTCGTAGGCATCGTGAGTCGAGCGAATCTGGTGCGTGCGCTGGCGAGCTCCATTGAACACGATCCGGCCGCGGTTGCTTCGGACGAGGCCATCCATCGCAACGTGCTGCGCGCGCTGGACGGCCATCGCTGGGCGATGGAAGCGGAGAGCGTCGTGGTCAAGGAAGGGATCGTTCACTTCTGGGGCACGGTGAACTCAGAGGAGGAGCGCAAGGCGATTCTCGTTTCGGCGCAGCGCGTGCCTGGCGTGAGAGGTATTGAAGACCATCTCGGCTACCCGGTGGTCTTCACGCCGATGTAAGAAGTGGAAGTGTGGTCGATGCTGGCGAAGGCTGGGTTCGGAAAAGGAGCCCAGCCTCTTGTTTGCTATTTGGTTTGCTCTTGTGTTCGCCCTCGTGTTCTCCGTCACGCGGGTACGTGTGCCTCGTGCTGCGCCGGTGTTTTCTGTCCAGACGAAACCGCACGTGCAGGCACGAGTAACACAGGGCAGCGCGCGCATCGGAGCACGCGCTCCGCAACGCTGCCTAGCACGAGGCGGCGCACGCCGCGGCGCCCGTGCGTGCCCATGACGATGAGATCGGCATGCCAGTCGGCGGCGGCGTGTTCAATGCAATCCGCGACGTCTTCCGCAGGCAGTTCGACTTCGACTGTACGTGTCGTGCCTTTCACGCCTTGATGCGCCATACGCGTCCCGGCTTCCGCGCAAATCACGCGGCCTTCCTCCAGGTACGCGTCTCGCACGATCGAGGGGTCGTAGCCCGGCACGTCGTAGGCGATGACCGGCAGGTCGATCACATAAACCGCCTGCAACTCGGCACCCGTATCGTGCGCGAGTCTGATCGCGGCGTCGAAGGCGTGCGAGGCAGTCGTGCTGCCGTCAAGGGCGATCATAATGCGCGAGTACATGGCGGATCTCCTGTGTTGAAGCTGACGTGGGAAAGACGTGGCGGCACGGTTGCAGACTGCGTTCGTCAGTGAGACATGAGCACCGGCAGCGTCATCGTGGCAAGGACCGAACGCGTGGCGCCGCCGAGGACCAGCTCCTGGAGCCGTGCGTGGCCGTACGCGCCCATGACGAGCAGGTCGTAGTCACCGTCGGCCGCGTAACTGAGCAGCGCGTCGCCTGTGGATTCAGCCGCAAGACGGTCAAAGCGGGTGATGTCGACTGTCGTCGCGCCGTGGCGCGCGAGCATGGCCGCGAGGTCGGCGCACGCCGCCTGTGATTCGGCCGGCGTAAAGCTCGTGGAGGCGGCGACGATAGTCACGCGGGCCGCTCGCGTGATGAACGGCATCGCGTCGTGAACCGCGCGCGTGGCCTCGCGGCTGCCGTTCCAGGCCACGAGCACGCGCTCGCCGATGGACTCGAAAGTGCCGGTGTACGGCAAAATCAGCACGGGGCCGCCCGCTCCCAGCACGACAGTTTCCGGGAAATGTTCCGCAATATAGGATTCCGGATCGTCCAGACTGGTTTGCCCGAGTATCGTCAGGTCGGCGGTCCGGCTGCGCTGCATGACCGCTGCGACCGGGTCGCCTTCCGGCGCAATCCAGGCGCCTTCGACCTGCGCGCGCGCCAGTTCCGCGCGAAAGAGCCGTTCGATCGCGCCGCGCTGTTCATGGCGCAGTCTGCGGTGTGTGTCGTAGTAGTCGGCGGTGCCGGCCATCACGTAAAACTCGCGCGGGCGCGGCTCGAACATCGCGAACAGTCCATCCACATGCGCACCAAAGGTGCGCGCCAGCCTCAGCGCCAGCGAGAGTCGCGCACTGGCGCGCGCGCTCGTATCCATGTGCACCATGACAGTCTTGTAGCTCATCGCGTTCTCCAGCGAACGGGTTGGTCACACCGCCCTGCGGGGCGGAGAAAGTGATTCGAGTCTAAGAACGCAGGACTTCTCGCGCTTGATTTGAATCAATCATTTTATTGAGGCGAACAGGGCGCGCGCGGCTGTCGGAACGAGGAGGTATTGAGGCAGATCAACCGGAAAACGCCGTCGCTGCCTAGATTGGATATGGCGCGACTCAACGCAGGGTTCGTGCGCCGCGATGGCCTAAAGGAGGCAATGCAATGAGCAATCTGACACGTTATGACCCGTTTTCCATGGAGCCTGTTTCGGACCTCTTCCAGGGGCTGTTCCGGCCGATGCGCGGCATGCTCGCCGCCGAGGAAACCGAACTTTCGAGCATGAAGCTCGACGTCACGGAGACCGAGAAGGCCTACACGGTGAAGGCTGAGTTGCCGGGCGTGGACAAGAAGGACATCGACGTAAAAATCGACGGGAATGTGGTTTCGATTCACGCGAAGGTCGACCGCAAGACAGAGCAGAAAGACGGCGAGCGCGTGATTCGTCGCGAACGTTATAGCGGCTCTTTCGCGCGCACGTTCTCGCTCACGAGCGATATCGACGAGAGCAGCGCCAATGCGCAGTATCAGGACGGCGTGCTTTCGCTCACGCTGCCGAAAAAGGCGCCCGCCGAACAGAAGCGGCTGCAGATCGAGTGAGCGCCTGAGTCTTCAGGAGGGGGAGATGGCGCGTCGGAACCGCGTGCGAAAACCCGGCGCGCGCCGTTTCGGCGCAGGGGCATTGGCTCCGCGCCGTCTTTTTTGGTGCGCCAGGCGCGCGACAGCGCAGACGCAGCAACGGAGGGAGCCGAAAAATGATACGACTGACTGCCGCTGCCGCCGCGATGCAGCACGTTGCGCCTTATTCGCGTCTCTTCGTCGTCTTTACCGGGATGGAGCGCGTGGCTGCGCTACTCGACTACGTGGCGGGCTGGGCCGCACGTGGCGCACAGGTGCGGCTCGCCGGGCTTGCTCCGGCGGCTGCGCTTGCCGATACGGACCTGCGGGCCGCGCAGCACTTTTCCAACCGGATCACGCTGGCCGCAACACTAGATGCGTCCCGAGAAATACTGGCGCTGCGCGGCATCGAAGCGCACTGTGAATTTCTCGCCGCCGGCCCGGACAGCACGGCGCGCAGCGAGGCACTTGTGCGCGCCGTACGCGACTGGAAGCCAGACCTCGCGATCGGTGCGCCGGCGAACCCGGTCGAGCTAGTCGGGAAAACGGACTGCCCGGTGCTTTTGCTGCCCACGCCGACCGCGCGCTACTGCACCGCGCCGCCGCGGCGTATTTTCGTAGCGAGCGACGCGAGCGCGGCCTCGGCTTGCGCCGTAAGGGAAGCGGCAAGGCTGGCAACGGCGGCCACGGCGGTGAGAGTGGGGTATCTCGCATGTGATCCCGCGGATGCTCAGCATCCCGAAGATTTCGATGCGGCCATCCTCGAGCCCCAGCACGATGGTGAATCGACTGCTCGCGCGATCATCCAGGCGGCGTTGCTCTGGCGGGCCGATTTGCTGGTGGTCGGCACGCGCGGCGGCCATGAAGGAGGCAGATGGCGCTACGCAAGCGTTGCCGCCGATGTCGCGCGGCATACGGTGCTGCCGCTGCTCCTCGTGCCGCAGTCGTCCAGAGCGGCGATGCTGAGCTAATTGCGTTGCGCCCAAGTGGCCTTCGCGCAGATGAACCGGATACGCACATGAAACTCCCGTCCAAACCATTCCGGCGAGTCGTTGTCACTGCCGAAGGCGGAAGCGGCCTCGTTTCGCTGGCGGCGTTCGCCTCGCGCTTCGCAAGCCGCAATGCGCCGATGCGGCTCGTCGAACTCATCCCAGATCCTGGCACTCTGTTCCCTGCGCTCAAGTTTGGGTTGCCTGAGCGCGCGGACACGCACGCGGCGATGCGCCGCCGGGCGGAACTCAATTTACGCGTCGCCGCGAGCACATTGGCGGCCGCGAGGCGCGAACCGGACCTGCAACTGCTCGATCTCGCGGCTTTGCACACGCGCGCGCCGTCCGCTCTTGCGCGCGCAACCGAATCTTTCGGCGCCGATCTCGTGGCACTCGCTGCGCACCATCCGGGGCAACACTGGGCTTGCCGGCTCGACCCGGAGGAGATCGCATGCGCGACGCACCGCACGTTGCTCTATGTGCCCACGCAGCTGCTCGCTGTGGACGATCCCCCGCTTGCCCGCGCGCTGATTGCTGTCGATGGAAGCGCGGGCGCGTACGCTGCGCTGGAACTCGCGATTGGCTGCCTGCCGGAGGAAGTGGAGTTGAAGGTGATTTACGTCGTCGACCGTGCGATGCCTGTGCGAGAGCCGCGGCTGCGGCAGCTGCTCGACGCCGACTGCGCCGCTGCGCTGGAACGCGCCGAGGCGCTCATCGGGGCCGCCAGCGCGCGGGTCTCGCTGGAGGCAATCGCGACGCACGAGCAACTCGACGACGTTGCCAGTGCGATGCTGCGCGAAGCGCGTGGCTGGGCCGCCGATCTCCTCGTTATCGGCTTGTGGGGACGGCGCCGCCGCGCCCAAGCGACGCTGCCCGGCAGCGTTGCGTCGCACGTCCTGCGCGACGCCCTCTGTCCTGTTCTCGTTGCCGTACCATCGAAGTCTTTGACGGACAAGGCAGCCGCGACAGCACCATCAGTTCGCGCCACGGTGAGCGGCACAAGCTAGGTTGATGTGTATCAATTGGCACCGGGCGCCGGACCTTATGCTGAATTGAACTGCAGACCGCTCGCTGCACCACTCACGGTTACGCCTGCGTCCACGACGCTTCAAGGAGATTGGACTCATGCCACTCAATGGCCATATCGATTCGGACGCCTGGAGCGTCCAGGCTGTCACGTCGCCGGCGCCGCACGGTGGGTTCAGTTGCGAGGTTAGCGTTTCGCACGGCTCGCAAGCGAAGGGTTTCAGCCACGCCTTCGCGCATCACCGCGTCTTCGAGAGCGAAAGGGAGGCGGTGCTGGATGGGCTGCGAGAAGGCATGGTGTGGATCAACCTGAAAATCCAGAACGCGTTCGAAGTGTAGTAGTCAAGCGTGGTCGACGGCGATAACGTGCCTTCGGCCCGCAACGATGCCGTTTTTTGAAGGGGCATAGTGATGGGACTCGGGATGCAAATTGTCTATCTGGGCTTCCCCGGTTCGTCCGCCCTCGAGGCGGAAGCCGGAGTCCAGTTGTTACGCCTCGAACGGTTCAGCAGCGTGCTGTCGGGCTGTCATCTCGCGATCGAGCAACTGCACCCTTTGCCGCCCGGCAATCGGCCGCCGGCCTACGACGTTCGTCTCGATCTCGTTTCGACCTCGCGGGAGCTGGCGCCGCTTGGGCACTGCGAGGGCGACGATCCCATAGCGGCCATGCGTGCGGCATTCGACGCGGCAGAACGCCGTCTGGGTTCCGACGCGGCCTCGAACGCCCACTACCAGCGCGCCGCCACGCAGCGCGATCACTAGTTCGAGCGACGACGGGCAAAGCCCGTCAAGCCTCGTCGGCGAAGAGTCCATCCTCAGGGTGCGGCAAGCTCTCATCGATGCATTGCACCTGCCAACGCCCTTCGAGTGGTTCGGCGTTGACCGAGGACAGCCATTGCGCACGCGCGCCTTCGCCTTCGAATGGGCCGTCCGCCGCCGCCAGGTAAAGCCCTTCGAGCAGGCAAACGTCGCGCAGATTTTCGCCCGCGAGCAGGACGGTGCCGCCCGGCGTGCAGCGGTATCGCCCCCACTCCGGCACGCTCACGCCTGCGTGCCCCTCGCGCGACCATTTCTGCGATTCGGTGTCGATCCAGACGATCGCGTATGCACTGGGATCGAGCCGGTCGAAATTGTCGAGATGAACGGTGACGCGCATGGCGATGCCCCTTCGCTAGGTTACGGAGAACGATGTTGCGATTACTGGCGCAGGACCCACTGAACGAGCGTCTGCGCATCCTGGGCCGATAACGGTCCGCCGCGATCTTCTGGCAGAGGCATCGACATATCGCCCCAGTGCGCCTTGCCGCCGTGCCTGAGCTTGTCTTCGAGCAGGATGTTGGCGTTGGGCTTGTCGCGATAGCGCTCGGCGATCTGGTGAAACGAGGGGGCGAGAAAAGGTGCGTCCGACGTATGACAGAACATGCAGTGCTGCTGATCGACGAGTTCGGTGGGCTCGGCAAGCTGTGCGTGGGCAGCCAAGGCGTGCAACGCGACAGCGCTTACGGCTAGCGCGCGAAACGCGACTTTGGCTGAGCCCCCGTGGAAGACCGGACCTCTCGGGAAACGAGCGAGCAGATTGGCTATACGTGGCATCGATAGTCTCCTCGAATGCGGCCGGCACACGGAAGGCGGCTGGCCAGATTCATGATGTCATCGGCGCTCGCCGTCCCGTTGATATGAATCAAGCGACTCCGGCGCGTGCATCTGTCGCGTCACACACGCTCCAGCCCCTCCAGATCGACGATCCGGATCTGCTTGCCGTTCGCCTCGACGAGGCCGTCACGCTGAAAGCGCGAAAACATCCGGCTGACGGTTTCGAGTTTCATGCCAAGAAAGCAGCCAATTTCTTCGCGGCTCATCTTCAGGTTGAATTGCGCGCCCGAGTAGCCGCGCCTCTGGAAGCGCGCCGCTAGATCGATCAGGAACGCAGCGAGGCGCTGTTCGGCGGTCATCGTACCGAGCAGCATCATCAGGCTGGATTCGCGCACGATTTCACCGCTCATGAGCTGATAGAGATGCCGTTGCATGCGCCGGCTCTCGCGGCAGAACATTTCGAGCTGACCGAACGGCATGATGCAAACCGTGCTGTCTTCAAGCGCAATGGCGTCGCAGCTGTGCGTGCCCGAGCAGACGCCGTCGAGACCGAGTGGCTCGCCCGGAATCTGGAAGCCCGTGACCTGTTCGCGCCCGTCGCGATGCAGGACCACTGTCTTGAACGAGCCCGTGCGAACGGCGTAAAGACTCTGAAATGCATCGCGCGCACGAAACAGCGTTTCGCCTTTGTGGACGTTGCGCGTCGTGAGGACCACGTTGTCGAGCTGCTGAAGTTCGCTCGATGTTAGGTCTGGCGGCATGCAAACCGCCCGCAGCGAACAGGTGGAGCAGCGCGTAGGTGGCTGCAGCGGCACGACGGGCCAGCGAGGGGCCGGCGGCTTGGACAGTGAGGGATCGCAGACAGGCTCGGCATACATGATCGTCTCCAGTTCAGCGCGCGGGGGTGACGCGCTGTCTCGCTAACGCTTCAATGGCTTCGCAGGCGGCTTCGAACTCGGACGTCTTGTCGAAGAAGTAATCGGCTCCCGCTCTTTGGCATGCTGCGCGAAACGGTGCGCCGGAGTGATTCGTCAGCACCACCGTCACGACCAAGGGTTGCTCGCGTCCAAGCAGGGTGAGTAATTCGATGCCGCTGCCGCTCGCGAGCCTTAGGTCGACCACCGCGACGTCCGCACCGCTTTGCGCGATGCCGGTCAGGGCGCTAGCCGCATCCTCGGCTTCGCCAATCACGGTCACATCAGGAATGGCCGACAGCGCTTCGGCGATTTTCCTACGCACCGCGGTCGCGTCCTCGACGAGGAAGACGTGCAGGCGCTGGTGGACAGGACTAGCTTTCATGTAGCCAGTATCGGCAACGCCGTCTCAAAAAAATATCGGCGGCGATGGAAAGTGACGTACGCGGAACGGAAGACGTGTAGGGCGATTCCTACAGTCATGCGGCAATCGGCCGCGACACTCGAGGCTCACGCCTCGTCTGGATCGTCGATGAGCTTGTGCCGCATCGCGTAGCGCACGAGCGCGGCTTCGTGCGGCATCTGCATCTTTTCGAGAATGCGCACCTTGTAGGTGCTGATAGTCTTCGCGCTCACGCAGAGTTCCTGCGCGATTTCGGTAATGGTCTGACCGGCCGCGATACGCCGGAATACCTCAAACTCCCGATCTGACAGTCTTTGGTGGGGGAGCGTGTCGGCGGGCTCGTTCAGGCTCTGGGCGAAGCGCTCGGCCATCGCCATGCTGACGTAGACGCCGCCGGCGGCGACTTTCGTCACGGCGCTGACCAGTTCCGTGCTCGCACACTCCTTGGTGAGGTAACCCGAAGCGCCCGCCTTGAAGGCACGCACCGCGTATTGCTGCTCGGCGTGCATGGTCAGCACAAGAATTCGCAACTCGGGCTTCTCGTCCTTGATCTGCTTGACGAGGTCCACGCCGCTGCGCCCTGGCATCGAGAGGTCCAGCACCAGGACCTGGGCGGGGTGTTCACGCACGAGCGCGAGCGTGGTCGTGCTGTCACAGCCTTCGCCGACGATTTCGAAGTGGATATCGCGCGCACTTTCGAGAATGCGGCGCAGTCCGTCACGCATGAGCGCATGGTCGTCGGCAATGATCACTTTGGTCATGATGCGGCCTCTTCGGGGAGGAGAGCATGAAGTGCGAACGTGATCGTCATGGCAAAACCCTTGCCAGGCGCGGTATCGATTGAAACGGTGCCGTCCAGCATGCGGGCGCGCTCGCGAATGCCGATGAGGCCAAACGATTTGTCCCGCAAGGCGTCGCGCTGTCTGTCGGCAGGGTCGCCGGTCGCGCCGAGGCCGTCGTCGGCAATGCGCAGGACACAGAGTGGCCCGTCCACCTTCAGCGTAATCTCGACGAGATTCGCGTCGGCATGACGGGCGACATTGGTCAGCGCTTCCTGAACGATGCGAAAGAGTGCAGAGGAGGCGTCGTTCGAGAAGTTCGTGGCGTCCGCGTCCAGATCACTCTCGACGGCGATACCGTAGCGGTTCGTGAAGTCGTTCGCCAGCCACTCGATGGCCGGCACGAGGCCGAGGTCGTCCAGCATGACCGGCCGCAGGTCAGCCGCGATGCGCCGCAAGGACCCGACCGTCGAATCGATCAGGTTGCGCATGCCTGCGAGGCGCGCTGGGACGTCGGCGGCATCGTCCTCACCGAGCCGGTGCTCGAGGGCGGAAAGATCGATCTTGAGCGCGGTGAGCTGCTGGCCGAGGTCGTCGTGAAGCTCGCGCGCGATGCGTGTTTTTTCGGCCTCACGCACATTCTGCAAATTGGCCGACAGTTCCCGCAGTTCTTCGCGCGAACGCTTGAGCGCCTCTTCCGCGCGGACGCGTTCAGTGATGTCGCGTAGCATGACCGTGAAAAGCTTGCCCGAGTCGTCACGGATCTGCGAAATCGATGCCTCGATGGGAAACTCCTCGCCATTGGTTCGCAACCCGTGGAGCACCCGTTGCGGGCGTCCCATCTGGCGCTCGGTGACGCCGGTCTCGCCAAACTGTTCGACATGTTGCGCGTGTGCGGCCCGGAATCGCTCGGGAATGAAACGCGAGAGCGGCGAGCCGATCGCCTCCATGGCGGACAGGCCGAACACTTGTTCGGCGGCTGGATTGAAGATCACCACGCGCTGGGTCTCGTCGACGGTGACGATCGCTTCCATCGACGAGCGGATGATCCCCATCATGCGGGCTTCGTTGAGCCGCGCGTCGCCTGCGACCTTCGGTGGCGCCAGGTTTGCGCGCATGAGGCGTTGCGCGAGAAACGCGATCACGGCGGCCCCGAGCAGCCCCGCGAGCAGAATGGCCGTGGCGCAGGCGGCTGCGCCCGTAAGCAGCGGACTTGCGTCGGCACTGACGTCGAGCGCGAGCGTTGCCCCGCCAAACACGAGCGAATCGCTACGCCGGAACCGCTGACCGGGCAACACCTCGTCTTCTTCGCCGCGCCCACTCGTGTAGAGGTGCAAGGCAGGAGTACCGATCCGTGCGCTGATCGCAAGCCCAGGATCGGCGGCAACGAGCGGTGCGAAGAGTCGCTGTGCGTCCAGCACGGCAACCGCAAAGCCGATGACCTTCTGCGCATTGCCTTGTGTATCGGGTGCCGTCTCGTACACGGGCAGCCAGAGCGTGAGAAGCGGTGGCGCATTGGCAATTTCCGGCACCGCCGCGAGCGCTGCGTTGCCGGTTTCGGCAGCGTAGCGGCGCGCGGCACGTGTCGCGACGGTCTCCGCGAATGCGTTTGCGGGGACAGTGGCGCTCAGCCCTGCCCACTGCGTCGTGACGTCGCCGCTTTCGGCTGCGCCCGCCAACGGGCCGGCGTGGGGAGTCACATAACCGAGCGCGGTGATCGCCGAACGGGAGTTGTTCAGATCGATCGCTGACACGAAGTGCTTCCAGGCTGCCGGATCGGGGCCAGGCGATTGCTCGAGCACGGCGCGTGCGCCGCGCAAGATAGCCTCGTTGGCGACCAGCGCCTGCGTCAGTGTTTCGTGTAGCGCCGCCGCGCGCCGTGTGAACCGCTGTTCCGCCGCCGCTTGCCACTGTCGCGTAACAAACGTTGCAACGACGCCGGCCAGCGCGAAGGCCACGACGAATGCCAGCACGGCCGAGACGACGGGATCGCGCAGGCGCGCGACAATTGGGGGCCCCGCGCCTTGTCCAGCGCGCATGTGCCGGTCAGCGCCCGCGCTCATGACGTTTATCCGGGGCGCAATACTTGCGCGAGATCGATGCGTAGGCCGTTCGCATATGAAGTGTCGACTTCAATGGGAGGGACGACGTTATCCCGTGTGAGGGATGCATGCCCATTTTATGAGCCACTCGAAACGGTGTCCCAAAAAAATTTGGCGCGCGTCCGCCAGGCTCGCGCGGGAGGCGCCGCCTCCCGTTTCGCGTTCAGGCAGCCTTTCAGGGCTCCGCGCCTGCCGACGGCGCGGGCGCCAGCTCATCCGCAGCGCACGGTGCGCAGGGATCGGGCCGCACGGCTTCCTCGGCGAGTTCGAAGGACTGCCCGTATTCCGGCACGCAGCAATCCCAGTGCAGCGTCTCCACAATGCGCCGCCGCAAGGCATCCGCCGCTGCGGGCTCGCCGTGTGTGACGAACGTATGAACAGGCGGGCACGTCATGCCGGCGAGCCAGCGCAGGGTTTCCCGGTAATCGCTATGCGCAGACAGAGACGTGATCGAGGACACCTCGGCGCGCACGCGCACATAGTCGCCGTGCAGCTTGATGGCTGGCGCGTGAGCCTCGAGCGCTGCGCCGCGCGTGCCGGGCGCCTGGTAGCCGACGAGCGCAATCGTGTTACGCGGGTCTGAAGCATACAGGCTCAGGTGATGCAAAATCCGGCCGCCGGTGGCCATGCCGCTGCCGGCGATGATGACCATGGGGCCGTTGCGTCCGGCAATGGCCTTCGACTCGTCCACCGTTCGGGCCATGAACGCCGCATGATCGATGGCGTGGACCTGCGAGAGCGTTAGCCGATGATCGCTCATGTGACGCCGGTAGAGGTCGGTCACGCTGATCGCCATCGGACTGTCCAGGTAGACCGGAACATTCGCCATACGGCCCGACTGTTTCAATCGCGCGATGTAGTAAAGGACCTCCTGTGCGCGTCCCACGGCGAAGCAGGGCATCACCACGATCCCGCCACGCGCAAACGTGCGCGAGAACATCTCCGCGAGCTCGTCCTCGGGGTTGGATGCGTCGTGCAGCCGGTCGCCGTAGGTCGATTCGACCACCAGGTAGTCCGCATGCACCGGCGGGGTTGGCGCACGCACGATCGGATCGTCGGGGCGCCCGAGGTCGCCCGAAAACGCAACGACCGTATGCCCGTTAGACAGCACAACGCTAGCCGCCCCAAGGATATGGCCGGCCGGCAGCAGCCGTAAAGTCAGGTGTTCGCCGAGCGTGACGGGCTCATAGAACGGACGCGGCGCGACGAGCCGCAGTGCCTGTTCGGCGTCTTCCAGCGTGTAAAGCGGCAGCGCGGGATGGTGTTTGGAGAAGTCGTGACGGTTCGCAAACGCCGCGTCCTCCTCCTGCAACCGGGCGCTGTCGCGCAGCATGATGCCGCACAGATCCGCAGTTCCCGGCGTGCAATAAACCGGACCGCGAAAACCGTTGCGCGCAAGGACTGGCAGATAGCCGCAGTGGTCGATATGGGCGTGCGTGAGGATGACGGCATCGAGCGAGTCGGCGGGAAAGGGCAACGGCTCCCAGTTGCGCAGGCGCAAGTTCTTGGTGCCCTGGAACAGCCCGCAGTCGATCAGTACCCGCTTGCTCCCAGCCTCCAGCAGGTAGCGCGACCCGGTGACCGTTTGCGCCGCGCCCAGAAACGTCAGCTTCATGATGCTCTCCTCGCGTCACGCGCGACGTGCGCGTCCGACATCGATTGGAGCGCGCGCCTGCGCGTCGGCTTTGACTTGAATCAGACGAAGGGGCATTGACCCGGACCCGTCTCGACTTGAGGTAGATCAATCGAAATGCGTCATTCGATTCATACATTGGAATCGGTGGGCCGCGGTCGCGGGCCGAAACACGGGCGGGGGGGCGGAGATGTCGAGCAGGTTGTCCTTCGGCGCGGCGCTGGGGCTGATGCTGTTGATTGCATCGCTTTTGGCGTGTACGACATACCGCGATACCGGCCGCGACGAAAACGTCGCCTTCCGTCGGTCCGAAATCGAGCTGGAAGCGCGACGCGAGCAGAGTGCGATCAAATGCGCAACGCCCGACGACTGCGCGCAAGCCTGGGCTCGCGCCAGAGCCTTCGTCCAACGGCACTCGCCCACGCCTGTCGAACGTGCGACTGACGACACGATCGAGACACGCATGCCGCATGAATTCGGCATCGCCTACTTCTGGGCGGTGCGCCAGCTGGCCGAAGATGGAACGACGACGATACGGCTCAAGGGCTTGTGCCGCGGCATGTATAGCACTGACAACGGACCTGGCTGGCTCTATGCGCGTTGCGCAGAGCAGCTCCTGCAGGCACAGCTCGCATTCGTGCGCGAAATGGGTAGCGTCAGATAATGTGGCGTGGATGTTTGCTACCGTCTAGTGCGCGCGAGCGCCGGATGAATGTCCACCGGTAAACGAATGTCCGCCGAAATCGTGACGCCCGCGCCGGGACGCCCCTCGACCGTTAGCAAGCCGCCGAGCTGCAAAATGCGCTCGCGCATGCCGATGAGCCCGAACGCTTCGGGACGCGACGCCGAGCGCGGGTCGAAGCCCACGCCGTCGTCGCTGATGCGAAGCCGGCGATGTTTCGCGTCGTTCTCGAGCTCGATAGTCACACGGTGCGCGTGAGCATGGCGTGCCACATTGGTCAGCGCTTCCTGGACGACGCGAAAGAGGGGGGGCGTAGCGAAGTCGCCGAGGTCAGGTTCCGAAACCTTCAGCCTGCACTGGACAGTCACGCCGTAGCGGCTCTGAAAGTCCTCTGCCAGCCATTCCAGCGCAGCCTGCAGTCCGAGATCGTCAAGCATGGTGGGACGCAGATCGGCGGCAATGCGCCGTACTGCCACAGCAAGCGCGTCGATCTGTGCGCCGATTTGCGCGATGGCTTCCAGTTCGGCATGCAATTGCGTCGGCAATGCAATCTCGAGTTCGGACCAGTGGATGCTGAGCGCCATTTTCAGTGCAGCGATGCGTTGCCCGAGATTGTCGTGCAACTCCCGGGCAATGCGCTTTTGCTCGTTTTCGCGCGCCTGCTGGTCGAGCGCCGACGCGGCATTAGCGCGCTCGAGTTCTTCGAGCCTGCGCCGCTCGGTCAAATCGCGCGTGATCTTTGCGAAGCCAAAGCGCGCGCCTTGGTCGTCGCGCACGGCGGTGATGACAACGTTCGCCCAGAAGCGGCTGCCGTCCTCGCGCACGCGCCAGCCCTCGTCTTCGATGTGCCCGTGCAGCGCGGCAGTCTCCAGCAGGTACGTGGGCTTGCCTGAGGCGATATCGTCCGGCGTATAGAGCACGGAGAAATGCCGGCCGACGATTTCATCCGAAGAATAGCCTTTGTTGCGCTGCGCGCCGGCATTCCAGTTCGAAACGCGCCCGCCAGGTTCGATCATGAAAATGGCGTAGTCGCGCACCGCGTCAATGAGAAGACGATACGGGTCTGCGATTGCAATATTGCTGTCGTTGCGTCCGACCCAGTTCGTAGGCCCAGCCGTTTGCATGAAACGCTCCGGATGATTTGCCGAGTCAGCGGGTATCGGACGCGGCCTGGCGCACCAGGCATGTCGCACCGATATGCCGCATGGTAGGGCAAATTCCTCGCCGCGTTCAGATCTATTGCAGGCCGAAGGATCTTGATGATTGGCTTGCGACGAGTACTTATGCTACGACATCGCTTAGCGGGCGGCGCGGCGACGGCGCGTCCGGCGTGCCGTGTCCGATGCGCAGCAAGAGCTGCGGGCAAGCGGATTTCGGCATGCCGAGCAGCGTACCCAGCTGCGCGCGTAGTTCGGCCACCTCGATGGGCTGGTTCAGATAGGAGGCGCACAGTCCGTGCAAGGTCAGCACGAGCAGCACCCGTTCGAGCGCCTCGCCCGCGGCAAGCCACGCCTGCGCATCGTCGACGCTCGTCGCGATGCACAGCAGCAGAGGCGATCCTGCCGCGAGCTCCCGGTGGGTCGCCGCCACGCCGCCCCCCACGTCGAATGTGCGGATCGCGGAGGCAACGAGCGGCGTTGCGAAGTCGAGCAGAGAATGGAGTCCGGCCGCATAGGCCGGCATGCCGTCGCCGGTGCGGCGCGGATGGATCCATTTCGCGAGTTCGCGGCGGAACCTGGGATCGGCGAACTGCCGCCGGTCGGCTTCGGCGATGACGTTGGCGATCGCCTCGCGCTTTCCGGCTTCGGTTGCACATGCAACGTCAACCCCCTCGGTGCGGGCCGCTTCGATCAGCTCGTGTTCGACGGCCGCTGCGACCGGCGCCGGAGAGAACGGGTGGCGTGTGGTGACCCGGAGCGAAATGGCATTGAGCAGCGGCACCAGTTCCGCGCCGACGGGCCGGTCGCGAAGCAGACGCACATCGGCGAGCAGATCGGGATCGAGGCTCGTTGGAAAGAGCGTGATGGCGTAGCCGATGCCGAGGCTCGCGAGCGCCACGCGCAGATTGAAGAGCGCCGCGCCGCAACTGATGATCAGTTCCCGATCGAACGGATCGACGACGGGCAGCGCCCGCAGACGGTCGGCGCACAGCAGGATCCGGTCGTGGGCGGGCACGAAGCGCCACGGCTGGCTGTTGTGGCTCGACGGGGCAAGCGTGGCGTGGCGCACGGCGTAACGCAACGCGTAGTCGTCGAGCTTGTCGAGCGGGGTGGCGCTGGCGGCAGAGTCGTGGGGCTTGTCGAGCATGGTGGTTTCCCGCCTCTTCGAAGGCGCGGTGCGCCAGGTGGAATCAGTGCGACATGAGGACCGGAACCGTCATCGCTTGCAGCAGCGTGCGCGTCACACCGCCGAGAACGGATTCATGGACACGCGAGTGCGCGTAAGCGCCTGCCACGATCAGGTCGGCGTGCAGGTCACTGGCGCGGCTGAGCAGCGCCGCTCCGGTCAGGACCGCGGGATCGCGTGCGCTTTCGTGGAACGATGCCTGCACGCCGTGCAGATCGAGCCACGCGGCAGCGTCGATAGTTTCGTTTTCGGCGCGTGTGCGCTGCGCGCCACGGTGCGAGGCGATCACTTCGATCGAGACAGACTGGGCGCGCTGCAATAAGGGAAGCGCGTCGGAGACGGCGCGCGCTGCTTCGCGGCCGCCGTTCCACGCGACCAGAATGTTCTGCGCGAATTCCGTCAAGGCGCCGGAATGCGGCACCACGACGGCAGGCCGCCCGGCTGTCATCAACAGATCCGTCACGAAGCCGCCGGCGCTCTGCGCGACCCAAACCTCGTCTTCTGGCTGGCCCAGTATGAGCAGGTCGGCATGGCGCGCGTGCATTGTCGCGATCGCGCTATCGCAAGGCTGCGGGGCGCGCCACTCGACAGAGCGGCCTGCCCGCTCCGCAGCGAGGAGAAAGTGTTCGTGCGTCCGCGCGAGGCGCGCCTCCGGTGTTGGCGCGCCGTCGGAAGTCTCCCGGTACGCATGCGACCAATACAGTCCGGTCAGATGCGCATCGAAGCGTTCCGCCAGATCGAGCGCGAGCGCGAGGCGCACCGCGCATCGTTCCGAGTCGTCGAGGTGGACGAGGAGGCTTTTGTAGCACATGGCGATTTTCCTTAAGCCTGAGCATGCGCGCCGGGCAACGCAGGCGCACGGTACGACAAATGCGCGCTCAATGCGACATCAACACCGGAACAGGCATCGACCCGAGAACGGTTTGCGTGACGCCGCCGAGGACGAGTTCTTTCCAGCGCGCGTGACCGTACGCCCCCATCACAAGCAGGTCGCTGCCCAGTTTGTCCACGCGCGAGAGCAGCGCATCGGCAACCGACACCGTGGGGGGCGTGTGCAACTGGGTGATTTCCGCGTCGACGCCGTGGCGCGCGAGGACGAGGGCGATGTCGGCGCCTGGTATGCGGCCTTCCCGCTCGGCATTGAGCGTGACGATCGTGGTATGCCCGGCAAGCTGCATGAAGGGCAGAGCGTCGTACAGTGCCCGCGTGGCGGACTGGCCTGCGTCCCACGCAACGACGATCCGTTCGCCCACAGTGGGAAACGTCCCGACATAGGGTGTCCACAGGACCGGTCGTCCCGCCGCCAGCGTCACCTGAACCTGCAGCCGGTTGCTCAGCGAAGCGTCCGGATCGTGTGGATCGCTTTGGCCAACCACGATGAGATCCGCAAACGGCGAGAGGGCAAGCAACTCTTGCTGGGCATGTTTCATGGCAGTACGCCAGGTGCCTTTGAGGTTCGTCTGGGAGAGCCCGTTAAGGAACTGGTGCTCGAGCGCGCGGCGTGTGTCTTCCCGGGTCCGCTCGCGATACCCCGTGTCGAAACTGACAGACCACGCGCTTTCGTGGTCTGTCGTGACCGGCGCAAATAGTGCGTTGAGATGGGCGCCATGCTGGCGCGCGACAAGCAACGCGAGATCGAGGCAGGCGCTTGCGCGCTCGCTGCCGTCCAGATGAACAAGAATGCTGCGGTACTCCATGATCGGCGCTCCACGATTGAGAAAACCGCGAAAACAAGGGTGGCGTGCGTTGAGTCTACGTCCCGGCGAGTGGTCACAATTGATTTGAGTCAACCCTTCGCGGATAGCGATGGTCTCCGGCGGGAAAGCATCCGATTGATGCATATCAATCGCGGGTGAACGGGCGTTTTTATAGTGGTGCGACAGTTCGATCGCGCCGATCCGCGGCCGATCACCCATCTGCGAGGAGAAGCATGATGCGCAAGGAACGGATTGCCTTTGTGAGCGGCGGAATGGGGGGGCTCGGCGCCGCCATCAGCCGGAAGCTGTACGACGCGGGCATGACTGTGGTGGTTTCCCATTCGGAGCAGAACGATCACGTGGCGACATGGCTGCACGGCGAACGCGAAGCGGGGCGCACGTTTCATGCGTTCGAACTCGACGTGGCCAGCTACGACTCGTGTGAGGAGTGCGCGCGAAGCGTGATCGCGGAGTTCGGCGGCGTCGATGTGCTCGTCAACAACGCCGGCATCACGCGCGATGCGAGCTTCATGAAGCTCTCGAAGCCCGAGTGGGATGCGGTGATGCACACGGATCTCGACAGCATGTTCAATCTCACGAAGCCATTCTTGCCGGGCATGTACGAACGTCGGTTTGGCCGCATCGTCAACATTGGTTCCGTGAACGGTTCGCGTGGGGCCTTCGGGCAGACGAACTACGCGGCCGCAAAGGCCGGCATTCATGGTTTTACGATGTCGCTCGCGCTCGAAGTTGCGAAACGTGGCGTGACGGTGAATACGGTATCGCCGGGCTACCTTGCCACTGCGATGGTGGAATCCGTGCCGCAGGACATCATGGATACGCGCATCCTGCCGCAGATTCCCGTTGGGCGTCTTGGGCGGCCGGAGGAGGTGGCTTCGCTGGTTGCGTACCTGTGCTCAGACGATGGCGCATTCGTGACCGGGGCCAATTTTGCCGTCAACGGTGGCATGCACATGGAGTAGGCGCGCGCCATCTGCGCTCCCTGAATCGCGAGGCGGCGCGCTGTGCCCGCTTCGCTCAGGGCGCGCCGGCTGCGACAAGGGCGTCGCGCAGTGCGGCAGCGAAGCGCTGGAACGCATGCAGCGAGCCCGCCACGCTCTGATATTTTTCGCGGCCTATCTGACCGTCGAGGGTGACGAGCAAGCCGGCGATACGGGCGAGCGCGAGCAGGGTTTCGGGATCGTCGGCGACGCTGCCGTTCAGGAGCGAAGCGTCGGTCAGCGAGCGGATTTCGACGGTGGACATCTCAGCGCTCCTTGCATCGGATGGGGTACAGCGGTGCGGTGGTAGGTCTTCAGTATGTGACGCCGCCGGCCGCGTTCCAATGAGCGTGCGCTGAAATTGGCGTAAGCATTTTTCTTGGCGTGTAGGCCAATGCCTACGAAAAGGGGGCGAAGGTGGTCGAAATCGTGACGCTTACGCTGAACCCTGCCGTCGACGTCTCGACGGCAGTGGAGCGGGTTGTCGATACGCACAAGCTGCGTTGCGACGCCGCGCGCCGCTATCCGGGCGGCGGCGGCCTCAATGTGGCTCGCGTGATTCAGCGGCTCGACGGCCGGGAGGCGAATTGCCTGGCGCTCTACCTGGCGGGTGGCGCGTCGGGGAATCTGCTCGAACAGATGCTCACGGCCGAGCGCGTGCCTGGCCGCCGGCTGCGCATTGCGGGCGAGACGCGCGAAAACTTCTCGGTCACAGAGCGCTCGACCGGCCACGAATTCCGGTTCGTCCTCCCCGGGCCGCAAGTCAGCGCCGATGAGTGGTCGGCCACGCTCGCCGTGCTCGAAGCGCTCATGCCCGCGCCGCGCTATCTCGTGCTGAGCGGCAGCTTGCCGCCCGGATTGCCCGCCAAAGCCTACGCCGACCTGACTCGCTGGGCGCAGCTGCGCGGCACGCGCGTGGTGCTCGACACATCGGGCCTGCCGCTCAGGCTCGCACTCGAAGCGGGCGTCTATCTCGTGAAGCCTAGCCTTGCCGAACTGGCAGCACTGGCGGGGCAACCGCTGGCCGATGAGGCGGCGTGGCTGTCCGCTGCGCGGCAACTCGTCGAGGCGCATCGCGCGCAGATCGTTGCGTTGACGCTAGGGAAACGCGGCGCGCTGCTCGTCACATCGGACGAAACGATTCGCGTGCCAGCGCTGTCCGTGACCGTATCGAGCGCAACCGGCGCCGGCGACAGCTTTCTTGCAGGGCTGCTCGTCGCGCTGCGCCGCGGCGAGACTTTGCGGGACGCCGCGCGCCTCGCACAGGCGGCGGCCTCCGCGACCTTGCTGTCGAGCGGCACGGCGCTGTGTGACGCGGACGAGGTGACGCGGCTCTACGTCGGCACGCAAGAGGTGGCGTGACGCGGCAACGTTGCAGCGCCGCGTGAGCGCTGCGATCAGCCGCCTTTTGCGAAGGCGCGGCTGCGTGTCAATGTGAGAACAGCACAGGGACCGTCGCCGACTCGAGCAGTGCGCGTGTCACGCCGCCGAGCCATTGCTCCTTCCATTGCGGATGACTGTAGGCGCCGGCCACGACGAGGTCGCAGCCGCTCGTGGCAACCCACGAGAGCAGGGCGTCGCCGGCGGACTCGTCAGAATCGCTCACAGCTTCCGCAAAATCGACGTTCACCGCGTGTCTTGCCAGCATGATGTCGATTTCCTTGCCTTGGGCGCCCAGTGCAGCGGGCCGCAGCGAGCCGGAGGTGCGGATGCGCAGCACCGTCACACGCCCGGCGCGCTTCAGAAAAGGCATGGCGTCGTGCACGGCGCGGGCCGCCTCGCGGCTGCCGTCCCACGCGATCGCTACCGATTGGCCTGCTGGCCTCAAAGCACCGGCGTATGGCAGAACCAGCACCGGCCTGCCCGAAGTGAGCACCACGGATTCCAGAAAGCACTTGCGCAACGGCCGCGAATCGTCGTCGGGGCCGGTCTGACCAGCGATCACGAGGTCCGCGCGGCGGCTGTGCCGGATCATGGGCTGCTCGGCATAGTCGTCGAACGAAACCCACTCGCCGCCAAGCCCGGCGCCGCGCAGCGCTTGACGAAAAGCTTCCTCGGCCGCATCGCGCTGGCCGCGCCGCACATCGATCCAGTCGCCGTAATAGTGCGCGCAGCCCGCGATCGAAAAGTATTCCCGCGCCTCGGGCATGAAGGTCGTGTAGAGCCCGATGAGATGCGCGTCGAACGCCTTTGCGAGGTCCAGCGAAAAGCGTAGCCGCTGCTGGGCGCGGTCGCTCGGGTCGAGATTGGTGAGTACGGTCTTGTATGGCATGGCAACGTCTCCTCCGAGTGGCTTGAACCCGTCGAATACGGCTATTAGTCCCCCCGGCAGGCCTCGTTCATTTGACGCACGTCAACAGGATGCGGGCCGGCTGCCCGAGAATCGGCTCACGCTCATGCTGACATTCGGCGTGGCAGGTTTGACCTCCTTCTCGACCCAGGACCGCTCAATCATGGCTAAACGGCTCGTCTTGCCGGGTATCCTGCGCCTCGCATTCAAGCTGCTTGTGAACGACAGCGCCAAATTCACGGCGCTGCTGATCGGCACTACGTTCGCCGTGTTCCTGATGGTCGAGATGATGTCGATGTTCGCCGGCATTCTGAATCGCTCGTCGTCTACCGTCATCAACGTGGGCGCGAAGATCTGGGTCATGGATCCCGCGGTGCAGACGATTGCCAGCAGCATCGGCATGCCCGACTACGTGCTCGACGCCGTGCGCAGCATCGACGGCGTGAAGTACGCTGTGCCGCTTTACTCAGGCGTCGCGCTCGTCAAGCTGCGCGACGGCACATACCAGGCTACGACGGTCATCGGACTGGACGACACCACGCTCTATGGCTGGCCGCGCATGAAGCGCGGGCGCATCGAGGACATCTACGCGGAGAACGGCTTCATCGCCGTACAGGACGCCGAGTTCTACAAGCTCGGCAACCCCGCGCCCGGTACCGACTTCGAACTGAACGACCACCGCGCCGTCATTGTCGGAACCGCGACGGTGGCGAGCAGCGGACTCTTTGGCACCCCTACGCTTTACACGACGTACAGCCGCGCCATCCAGTACATCCCGTCCACGCGCTACACCACGTCGTACATCCTCGTCGAGCCGAAGTCGGAGCGCGACATCCCGCACATCAAGGCCGTGGTGGCGTCGCTTGGCTACATCGCCTACACGAAAGATGAGTTCATGCGCCGGATCGCCAACTTCTACAAGTACGAGACGAGTCTCGGCACCAACATTCTCCTGATGACGGCGATCAGCTTCGTCGTCGGGCTGTCGATTTCAGGGCAGACGTTCTACACCTTCATTCTCGAAAACCTCGAAAAATTCGGCGCACTCAAGGCGATCGGCGCGAAACGCCGGGAGCTCGTGGCGATGATCCTTTTCCAGGCCGCCTTTACGGCGCTCACGGGCTATGGTCTGGGCGTGGGGCTGTGTGCCGCTTCCATCTCGCTCGCGCGGCTGCGCATCCGCGATTACGCGGCGATGATCACGTACGGCAATCTCGCGCTGGCTTTCGCGATGGTCGTGGTGATCGCCGCGCTTTCGAGTTATCTCGGTGTGCGCCGCGTGCTGCGCATCGAGCCGTTCGACATCTTCCGGGGCTGAAGCGATGACGGATTCGATCGCTATCGAAGCACGCGCACTCGACAAATGGTTCGGCGAAGGCGCCGCACGCACGCAGGCGCTGCAAGGCGTTTCGATGCAGGCGCACTTCGGCGAAATGGTTCTGATCGTCGGGCCGTCGGGCAGCGGCAAGACCACGCTGCTCAGCGTCATCTCGGGCATTCTGCGGCCCGATGCCGGAACGGTTTCGATCGACGGCGTGGATCTGTGGGCGCAACCGGACGATAGCCTTGCCGATTTCCGGCTCAACCGCATCGGCTTCGTGTTTCAGGACTATCACCTGTTCCCGCGCCTCACCACGGCGGAGAATGTGGCGATTCCCCTGATCCTCAAGCGCCGGCCGTGGGAAGACGCGCTGGCCGAAGCCGCACGCTATCTCGAGGTGGTGGGTCTGGCCGGCCGTGCGGCGCTGCCGCCCGTGAAGCTCTCCGGTGGCGAGCAGCAGCGCGTGGCAATCGCGCGCGCGATCGTGAGTCAGCCCGACATTCTCGTGCTCGACGAGCCTACTGCGTCGCTCGACGGCGACACGGGGCGCAACATCATCGAATTCGTCAAGCATCAGGTGCTCAATGAGCGCCGCTGCATCGTGATCGTCACGCACGACGCCCGCATCTTCGAATACGCCGACCGCATCCTGCACATGGAGGACGGCAAGCTCAAAGGCATCGACGCGGGAGGTGCGCGATGAAGCATCGCATTTTGTTCGCCGCCGCGATTGCGGGCTTCGTTGCCAGCGCGATTGCCGCGTGGGTGTTCGGCATCCAGCAGCCGCCGCAGCCGCCGGTTTTCCAGCCGGCGGCCAACCCTTACGAGCACGGCGTGTACGCAACGGGCATCGTGGAGAGCGACCAGCCGGCCGGCGCGAACGTCAATATCTATCCCGACGTGGGAGGGGCTGTCACGCGCCTCGACGTGCACGACGGCGACCGTGTCAAAGCCGGCGACGTACTGCTGACCATCGATGATTCGGTGCAGCGCGCCAATGCCCAACAGCTTGCTGCCCAGGCTGACGCCGCGCAGGCGTTGCTCGAAGAACTGAAGGCGCAGCCGCGGCCGGAAATGCGCGACGTCGCCGATGCCCAGGTGAGCGCGGCGCAGGCGAACCTGAAGATGGCCGAGGACACCTACGAAAAGCAGAAACGGGCATGGGACATCGACCCGAAGGCCGTGAGCCGCGATGTGCTCGACAACGCGGAAAACGGCGTGCGGGTGGCGAGCGCGAACCTGGGTGTCGTCACGCGCCAGGACCGCCTCACGCGCGCGGGCGCGTGGGTCTATGACGTGCGCAACCAGGAGGGGCAGGTTGAGGCGCTGCGCAAGGCCGCCGTCTCCGCCGAAGCGCTGCTCGCTCACTATACGCTGCGCGCGCCGGCCGACGGCGTGGTGCTCGCGGTGAACACGGCGCAGGGCTCGTACCTTTCACAACAGGGCGTCTACGACACCTACACCCAGGGCATGGTCCCGGCGATTGTGCTCGGCACCGCGCCGGAGCGCCTGGCGGTGCGCTGCTACGTGGACGAAATCCTGATTGCACGGCTGCCGGAGCCGGCGCGGCTCAAGGCGCGCATGTCGGTGCGCGGGGCGAGCATCGATGCCGATCTCGAATTCGAGCGCATTCAGCCGTACGTCACGCCGAAGATCGAACTCTCCGACCAGCGCACCGAGCGCGTGGACCTGCGTGTGCTGCCGGTCATCTTTCGCGTCAAACCGAACGCGGGGCTCCATCTCTATCCCGGGCAGATCGTCGATGTCTACATATCCGCCCGCTGATACGGCGACTGCGCAGCTGCGTGGCCGCCCGCGCCTCGCGGCCGGCCGCTGCGGCTTGCTTTGCGTAGCGTTGCTCGCGGGCTGCGCGGTGGGGCCGGACTTCTCCCGGCCGCCTCTGCCGAAAGTCGATGCCTTCCTCCCCAGCGGCAGCCCGGCTGCGTTCACCGCTGCTGGAGCCTCGCAGACGCTTCGCGCGAATGTCAGCGTGCGCGACGACTGGTGGACGCAATTCGGCAGTGTCGCCATCGACAGCGCAGTGGATGACGCGCTCACCGACAACGCCACGCTCGTGCAGGCGCAAGCCTCGCTGCGCCGCGCCGAGGATCAGGTGCGCGCGGGGGCGGGCGTTTTCTATCCTCAGGTCAATGCCGAGGCGGGCGCGTCACGCGAGCGCTATTCCCCGCTGCACATGGGTTCGCAGGCGGCGCCCTCCATCTTCAATCTGTTCACGTTTTCCGCGTCGATCAGCTATGCCATCGACCTGTGGGGCGGCAACCGCCGCTACGTCGAGGGGCTCGCGGCCGAGCGCGATGCGCAGCGCTACGCGCTGGAGGCGGCGTGGCTGACCATCGAGTCGAACGTGGTCAACGCCATGATCGCGCGTGCGGCGTGGCGCGACGAGATCGACGCCACGCAGGAAATGATCGGCCTCGTCCACGAGCAGGTCCACATTGCCGAGGTACGCGCGCGAGCCGGTACCGCTGCTTACGCGGCGGTGCTCACACTGCAAAACGAGCAGGCCACGCTAGAGGCCACATTGCCGGTACTGGAGCAAAAGCGCGCACAGGCCGGCGACCTGCTGGCTTCGCTCACGGGTGCGTTGCCGGCCCAATGGACTGCGCCCGATCTTTCGCTGAGCGACGTCACGCTACCCGCGGATCTGCCGCAAACCGTGCCGTCGCATCTCGTGCGTCAGCGGCCCGATGTGCTGCAGGCCGAAGCGCTGCTGCATGCGGCCAGCGCGCAGATTGGCGTGGCGACGGCGGCGATGTTGCCGAACATCACGCTTTCAGCCACTGGCGGGCTCACGGGCGCGTCGCCCGCGGCGATTGCGGAGCGTGCAGGGCAAACGTGGAGTCTCGCGGCGGATGTCGCGGCACCGCTTTTTCAGGGAGGGACGCTGTGGTACGGCCGCAAGGCCGCGCAGGAAGCCTATGCCGCCTCGCGCGCGCAGTATCGCCAAACGGTGCTGTCGGCCTTCGCCCAGGTCGCGGACGTCCTCTACGCGCTCGAATACGACGCGGGCGCACTCGACGCGCAGTCGCGCGCGCTCACGGCGGCGCAGGAGGCGCTACGCCTGCTGCGAGCCGACTATCGCGCCGGGACGGTGGACTATCTGCAGATTCTGGTCGCCGACGGCCAATTGCATCAGGCGCAGATCGCATGGCTCGAAGCAGCTGCACAGCGTTTGCAGGACACCGTGGCGTTGTATGCGGCATTGGGCGGCGGCTGGCACGACGAGCCAGCCCGCGGCGAGGACGCTGCGGCCGCGAACTGACGGCGACGCACGCCGCGCCCGCGTTACTTGATGCAAATCAAGCGCATAGCGCTGATCGATTCGAAGATAGAGGCGCACAAATCAGATCCGCAGGGCATTGGCTCAAAAGGAGATCCCTATGTACGAAAAGATCCTGGTCGCGTACGACGGCAGCGAAACATCCAGACTGGCGCTCGCCGAGGCGTTGAAGCTCGCGGCCCTGGCCGGCGCGCAACTGCACATCGTGCATGCGCTCGATATCCTGGCGCCCGTCGGCATTGGCATGGGCATGGCCTACGTGCCGGCTGACATCATGGAAACGTACCGCGAGGCCGCCATCCAGCAGCTCGACGAGGCCGGCGCCGAAGCGGTCGCGGCTGGAGTGCGCTGCGAGACAGAGTTGATCGAAGTGCGGGACATCAACGACACCGTGGCGCAATGCCTGCAGCGCTGCGCGTCGAGCCACGGCGCGCAGTTGGTGGTGCTCGGCACGCACGGCAGGCGCGGTTTCAAACGCGCATTGCTCGGCAGCGTGGCGGAGCAGTTCGTGCGCGTGGCGCCATGCCCGGTGCTCCTCGTTCGGGGTACGGGCGAATGACGCGCGACGTATAGCAAACGGGAGCGACCGGCGCATGGAGAAGAAGTCGGACATTGCCAGCATCGCAATATTCATCGGCGTACTGGTGCTGCTCGCCGCGCAAGTGCTTTGGTTTGCGCCGGCGGCGCCGGCCATCGCCTATAGCGATTTTCAGCGCCTGCTCGCCGCGCACGAGATCGACAACCTCGTGGTCACCCCCACGCGCATTAGCGGCGAATTGCGCTCGGAGCACGCGAAGGCGAGCCTTCCCGCCTCCGACGCCGCGGCTTTCACCGCCGACAAGCCTCCCTGGCCGTTCGCGACGATACGCGTTGCCGACGAGTCGCTGCCCGCGCTTCTCGTTGCCTCGGGCGTACGTTTTCGCGGCGCGCTCGACAGCAACTGGAGTGACCTGCTGCTCGCCTGGATTGCACCGCTGGTGGTCTGTGTATTCGCGTGGCAATTTCTCATGCGGCGCGGCGGCGGCGCGCGGGATTTCATGGGAATCGGCAGAAGCCGCGCGCGGATATACGTGCAGCAGGCAACTGGCGCGACCTTCAACGACATTGCGGGTATCGACGAAGCCAAGAAGGAACTTCAGCAGATCGTTTCGTTCCTTTGTCACCCGGAGCGTTATCGCCGCCTGGGGGGAAAGATTCCCAAAGGCATCCTGATCGTCGGCGCGCCGGGAACGGGCAAGACCTTGCTTGCCAAGGCGCTCGCAGGCGAGGCCGGAGTGCCGTTCTTTTCGATCAGCGGTTCGTCGTTCGTGGAAATGTTCGTGGGCGTGGGCGCGGCGCGCGTGCGCGATCTGTTCGAGCAGGCGCAGCAGCAGGCGCCGTGCATCGTCTTCATCGACGAACTCGACGCGCTCGGCAAGGTGCGCGGTGCGAATCCCGTTTCGGGCAACGACGAGCGCGAACAGACGCTCAATCAACTGCTCGTGGAGATGGACGGCTTCCAGCCCAATGCGGGCGTCATCCTGCTTGCCGCGACCAACCGGCCTGAGACGCTCGATCCCGCGTTGCTGCGGCCGGGGCGGTTCGATCGCCATATCGCCATCGATCGGCCAGACCTGAACGGCCGGCGACAGATTCTTTCGGTCCATGCTCGCGGCGTGCCACTGGCGCCCGACGTCGATCTAGAAGAACTCGCCGCGCGCACACCCGGTTGCGTGGGCGCCGATCTCACCAACATCGTGAACGAAGCGGCGCTCCATGCCGCGGAAGCGGATCGTGCGAACGTGGGTATGGCGGACTTTGAGGAAGCCATCGACCGTGCGCTGGCGGGCTCCGAGCGCAAGAGCCGCGTCATGAACGCGCAGGAGAAAGTGACCATTGCGTACCACGAGGCAGGCCACGCCCTCGTCGCCCAGAGCCGAACGCATTGTGACCCGGTGAAGAAGGTCTCGATGATCCCGCGTGGGGTGGCGGCGCTCGGCTACACGCAGCAGGTACCCACCGAGGACCGCTATGTGCTCAGGCGCAGCGAACTGCTGGATCGGCTTGACGTGCTGATCGGCGGCAGGGTGTCGGAGGAACTCGTGTTCGGTGACGTTTCCACCGGCGCGGAAAACGACCTGGAACGGGCAACGACGATGGCGTGGCACATGGTGGCCCGCTATGGCATGAGTGAACGCGTCGGCCTCGTCAACTGCGCCGACGACGGCTCGATGCCGCCTTCACGGCTGGCAGCCGAAGGGCCGCATCCGGGCGCGCGCACGGCTCAGCTCATCGACGATGAAGTGCGTAGGCTGCTGGCGCAATCCCATGAGCGCGTGACGCGCACGCTAGCCGACCAGCGCGCCGCGCTCGACCGGATCGCGAAGCGCCTGCTCGAGCGGGAAGTGATCGAGCACGACGAACTGCTTGCGCTGATCGCGGACTCCGAGTCTGCGGACACGAGGCGGACGGTTGTACAGCCCGCGGCGACAGCGCAATTGCAGCTTGAACCCAGCAGCACATCGGCCGCGACCGAACTCGCTGCGAAGCCGTCACGAGAAGCGCATCCGAGTCAGTGTTCGGCTTCGAGATAGTCGTGCGCGGCGCGCATGCGCTCTGACGCGCGCAATGCGTCTAGCGCCCGCTTTTCAATACGTCGCACCTGCTCGCGCGAGATGCCTGTGCTTTGGGCGATTTCCTCGTACGTTTGCGGCTCGCCATCGCCGATGCCGAAACGCAGACGCACGATGTTTGCCTCAGCGGGAGGCATCGCTTCGATGAGCGTCTTCACGAACTCACACATACGCGCGCGTGCGAGCGCTTCCATCAGCGTCGGCGCGTTGTCGGGAATGAGATCGATCAGTCCGGTTTCCCCGTCCGGCAGCACGATATCCAGCGAAGCTGGCTCGACGGGAAGCGCCAGCAGGCTGCGCACCTTAGGCTCGGCCATACCGAGGGTGGCAGCCACTTCTTCTGGGGAGGCGTCGCGCCCTGTCTGTTCGCGGATACGCTCGCGCGTACGCCAGACGCGCACGAACTCGTCGCTCACGTGGACGGGCAGGCGGATCGTGCGCGAGCGCTCGGCTATGGCGCGCGCCACGGCCTGACGCATCCACCACGTCGCATAAGTGGAAAATTTGAATCCGCGCCGGTACTCGAACTTCTCGATTGCGCGCATCAAGCCGAGACTGCCTTCCTGAACGAGATCGGCAAGGTCCATGCCGCGATTCTCGTAGCGGCGCGCGATGGAATACACGAGCCGCATATTGGCCTCGAACATCTTGCGCGTTGCCGACCGTAACCGGCGCAAGTCTGCGCTCATTTCGCAAAGGCGTTCGCTCGCTTCGACATCCACCGTTGCCTTGCCGGCGTGTGCGACGAACGCATCGCAGGCAGCCTCGATGGCGCCCGCGGGCCATTCATGGATCTCCTGCAGCGCCGCTGCCTCTGCGCGCTCGCCGGTTGCGAGAACGCCAATAGCCTCAGGGCAGGATTCGAGCACGTGCAGCAAGTCCTGGCGGCTTGATTCGATTTCACGCGCGAGGTCGATTTCCTGTTCTCGCGACAATAGCGGCACCGCCGTCATCCGCGCACGGAAGAGGCCGAGCGTGTCGTCGGCCACGCGAATATCCTGCGGGCCCGCATCGATTTCGAGCATAGGCTCGCCCCGCCCCTTGCGGGCGCGGGGTGGTGACTGATGGCGTTTCGTCTTCATGGCGCTGGCGGGTCCATCCGCATGGGTGAAACGCGAGCACCGGCTGCCCGCGCATTCCGGCGGGCTTCATTGCACGAATACCTTTCGCTACGGACCGCCTTGCGATGGCGATCTTGGGGCGAACGCCTGCGATTCAACCGGCCACGCAAGGGTTTTTTGCGTCGCCAGTCGTTCAACGCCCGGCGCTGGAGACGAGCTGGAGCGTGGGCAGTTCGCCCCATCCAAGCGGCGCGTAGACCATTCCCCCTGATAGCTCGACTAGCTCCGTGAACCGCTGCAGCGTTACGCCGGCCATGATGTGAATAGTGGGGCCGCCAAGGTAGCTCTCGGTACGTAGCCACGACGCCAGCTTCGAATTGATCTCCTGCACGCTGTACGGATGGCCGTGCTCTCCCTCTTCAGGGCCAAGGAGCGGACCGTCGAATCCGACCTTGAGAATCTGGTCGGGTTCATCTGAGTAGGGCAAGCCGGACTCGCGCATATAGGGCGCGCGTTCCCAGTGCTCGCCCCATTGGTGATCGAGCGGGATGCGCGTGAACCACGCCCATGGCTTGCGGACGTAACAAAGCCGGTAAGCGCTTTGCACGGCGCTCAAATCGACGCGTGTGAACATCGTTGCTTCCTTTACCGGCTTGCGCCGCTACCACCTGGTCCAGACGGCGGATCAATGCGCTGCTGGCATGCCGACTGTCTGTGCGAGCAGGGGCGTCTCGTCCTCGTTCAGGCGCAGCGCGTCGGCGAGCAGCCTGTGGTTGATCCAGCCTCGCACGACGGTAGCGAGTCCTTCGGATGCGCAGTAGAGCGAAACGTTCTGGCAAATCGCCCCGGCGGCAATGGCAGCGAAAAGCTCGCGCTGTTGCGGCGGTGTATCGAGCACCTGCGATCCGCGCAGCACGTACACGAGGTCGAGCGGCGCCTTGCTCACGAAGTCCTGGTAGCCGGTCATGTTGCGTGCATCGGCGCGATGCTTGAGCACGAGATGGTGAAGCGCCGGCTCGTAGCGATAGACACCGTGGGCAAGCGCGACGTAAATGTCGATGTCGTGAAAGCCATGCGCGGACGGCGCGGTGTGGCCGCCGGTCTCGGGGCGGTTGACGCCGTTGGCAGCCCAGAGCAGTTCGCCGAGCGTATCGAGCGCGATCGGCGTATCCGCATAGATGCGTGTGCTCTTGCGTCGCGCGAGAGCCGTCATCAGCGGCGCGCCCGCGTCGGAGCGAGCGCGCGGCAGGGCGATGAATTCGGCCGACTCGGCGCTCGCCGGGGCGAGCGGCAGCAACGGTGCCGGTTCGTAGTCGATACGTTGAAGCTCTGTCATGATGTTCTCCAGACACTCAAGGTCAGGCGGTGCGGGCACCGGCAAGATCGTCGGCATTCGCGCTGGTGGGCGCGCCGGTCGGCAGCACGCTGCGGCCGTGGGTTTCGTTGATGATTTCCGCCGCAGAGAGGTAGAACGCGACGAGCGCTGTGAACAGCCCGGCGTAGCCGCCCGCGTGGTGGATCAGAGCCGATCCGGTCCATTCGCTCGCAGCCAGCAGGAAGAATGTGATCCACAGAGCGACGAACAAGAGTTGCAGGGCCCGCGAGGCGCGCCAGGTGGCGATCCACATGTAAAACGTGAAAACGCCCCAGAGCAGCAGATACCAGCCGACGAAAGCGGGCACGACATGCTCGTGCAGGTACATGAGATAGAGCGCCAGCGACCACCAGAAGGCGCCATAAGCGATGAATGCCGTGGCACCGAATGTGTTGCCGCGCGGAATTTCGATGAGTCCGGCTATCGCCTGCGCGCTGCCGCCGAACGCCAGGGCGCAGGCGAGCACGAGCCCTAGCGCGTCGCCGCCGAACCATCCGGCGTTGATCATGCTGAGCAGCCACGTGGTGAGGGCGAATCCGGCAAGGCCGAGCGATGCGGGGTTGGGTGCGGAAGTTTTCATGATGAACGTCTCCTGATCAAGCAGCCTTGCTGAACTGTGTGATGACGCCGGGGTTTTCGACAGTCGAGGTATCCTGCGTGATCTCCTCGCCCTTTGCGACCGAGCGCAGCAGGCGGCGCACGACCTTGCCGGAACGCGTCTTCGGCATGGCGTCGCCGAAGCGGATTTCCCGCGGCTTGGCGATCGGGCCGATTTCGTGACCGATCCACGTGCGCAGTGCTTCGGCAATGTGTTTAGCCTCTTCGCCGATGGGGCGTTCGCCTTTGAGCACAACGAAGGCAACAATCGCCTCGCCCGTGGTTGCGTCGGGACGGCCAACCACGGCAGCTTCGGCAACCTGCGGGTGAGCAGCGAGCGCGGATTCGATTTCCATCGTGCCCATGCGGTGGCCGGAGACATTGAGCACATCGTCCACGCGGCCCGTGATCGTGAAATAACCAGTTTGCGCGTCGCGAATCGCGCCGTCGCCGGCGAGATAGAGCTTGCCGCCGAGTTCTTCCGGGAAGTAACCGGCGCGATAGCGCGCGGGGTTGCCCCAGATCGTGCGCAGCATGGAGGGCCAGGGCCGCTTGATGACGAGCAGGCCGCCATTGCCGTTCGGCACGTCATGCCCGGACTCGTCGACGATGGCCGCTTCGATGCCCGGTAGCGGCAGCGTGCATGAACCGGCGACGAGCGGCGTGACGCCCGGAAGTGGTGCGATCATGTGACCGCCCGTTTCGGTTTGCCAGAACGTGTCGAGAACGGGGCAGTGGCCGCCGCCCACTTGCGCCGCGAACCAGCGCCAGGCCTCAGGGTTGATCGGCTCGCCCACGGTGCCGAGCAGGCGCAACGAACTCAAGTCATACCGTGACGGGTGGACGGCGGGCTCGTTGTCCGCGGCCTTGATAAGCGAGCGAATGGCAGTCGGCGCGGTGTAGAAGATCGAAACCTTGTGGCGCTCGATCATCTGCCAGAAGCGGCCGGCGTCCGGCCAGGTCGGTATGCCCTCGAAAATCACCTGCGTCGCGCCGGCGGCCGTTGGGCCATAGCAGATGTAGCTATGCCCCGTGATCCAGCCGATGTCGGCCGTGCACCAGAATACGTCGGACGCCCGGATATCGAACGTCCACTTCATGGTGAGGGCCGCCCACAGCAGATACCCGCCCGTGCTGTGCTGCACGCCCTTGGGAGTGCCCGTCGAGCCGGATGTGTAAAGGATGAAGAGCGGATGCTCCGCGTCGACCCACTCGGGCTCGCACTCGGCGGGCTGCGCTTCTTCCAGTTCATGGAGCCAGACGTCACGCAGCGAATTCCACAGAATCGAGCCGCCTGTGCGGCGATAGACGATCACGGTATGGACGTTTTCGGCACCGCCCATTGCGAGGGCTTCGTCCGCAATGCTCTTGAGCGGCAGATGGCGGCCGCCGCGCACCTGCTCGTCGGCGGTGATGAGCACACACGCGCCGACGTCGGCCATGCGTTCATGCAGCGACTTGGCGGAGAACCCGCCGAACACGACCGAATGCGGCGCACCGATGCGCGCGCACGCCTGCATGGCGACCACGCCCTCAATCGACATGGGCAGATAGATCATCACGCGGTCGCCACGCCGTACGCCGCGAGCGCGTAGCGCGTTCGCGACGCGGCACACGCGCGCATGCAGTTGCGCATACGTGAGCGTCGTGACCTGGCCGTCGTCCGCCTCGAAAATCAGCGCGGTGCGCTCGCCGCCACCGTTCGCGAGATGGCGGTCGAGGCAGTTGTACGAGGCGTTGATCAGTCCGTCGTCGAACCACTTGAAGAACGGTGCGTTCGACGCGTCGAGCGCGCGTGTGAACGGGCGCTTCCAGTCCAGGTACTCGCGCGCGAGACGGGCCCAGTACGAATCGGGGTCGCGTCGCGCTTCTTCGACGAGCGCGCGATAGGCGGCCATGCCGTCGATGGCGGCGCCCTTTAACAGCGGGATCTGAGATGGGGCGGTGCCAGTGGGCGTTGCTTCGGGTTGGGTCATAGTCTCCTCGCATGCGCAAATCGATTGCCGTCACGACGTAACGTCACGTCTCGTGCGGCTTCAGTCTCATGCCCAGGCATCGGATGACGATTGACTCAGATCAACCAAAATATGGGGTACGCGAAAGCGGGCATTGCCTCGCTTTGTCTGCGCAACCAATTGATGAAGATCAGTCGATATTGAGGACCGCTGCGTATGTTGACTGAGTCGTCATGACATGAAGGACGCAGGGAGATCGCCAAATGACAAAGCCTGTTTGTCGGAAGATTCTGCTGGCCGTGGACGGTAGCGATTGCGCCCGGCGCGCCACACGGGAAGCCGTGGCGCTTGCGGCGCTTGCTCACGCACGCGTGCATGCCGTGTACGTCGTGCACAAATGGGGGCTTGCGCCATACGCCGGCTATTACGACCCGGAAGCGCTAGGCAAGGTACTGCATGAGGACGGTCGTCTCGCGCTCGACGAGGTACGGCGGGCGATGACCGCCGGGCAAGTCCCATGCTCAGTCGAAATCTGCGAGACGTCTGGAAAATCCGACTCGATCGCGCAGTGTCTGGAACGCTGCGCAAAAATGCAGGAAGCCGATCTGGTGGCGATGGGCACACACGGCAGGCGCGGCGTGAGCAGGGCAGTGCTGGGCAGCGTGGCCGAAGAGTTCCTTCGAATCTCGACCTGTCCGGTGCTGCTCGTGCGTGGCTAGCTTTGTCGCGTTGACGCGGCGAACCAGGCCATCGCCTATTCGATATTCGCGGCGCTCGCGCGCTCGGCGCCGACCGTCTCGCGTTCGGGCGCATCTTCGCCCAGAGCGGCTACAGCACGACTGTACCGGTTGATGGCGGGCAGTGCGGTGAGTCCGTGAGCGAAGATGCTCAGCAGCACCGTTGCCATGACGACCAGCTTGATGGTCTGCTCTCCCGGCAGGGTAGTTTCGCCCTCCAGATAGACGAGTCCAAGAACGATCGACGCGAGCCCCCGTGGGCCGAACCAGCCCATGAACCACACCGTGGGCGAACTGAGGTGCGTACCCTTCAACGCGAGCGCCACGGGAATCATGCGGATCAGCGTGAGACTCAGAACCGCATACGCGGCGATAGCGAAATCGAACTGCCTCCAGACGCGCGTGATGAGCAGTCCGAAGAGGAAGAAGACGAAGTAGTTGAACAGTTGCCCCCAATCCTCCGTGAATTCGATGCTGTGTTTGCCGATTTCGCTGAAGCCTGCCTGGGTCGCCAGCCCGGCGACGAAGGCGGCAATGAACATGCTCGCGCCGGTGGCCTCGGAGATGAGAACGCAGGCGAAGGGAAGAGCGACGACACCAAGCTGCGTGAGCGGTATGGCCATCCATTCCTTGCGGCGTGCAAGACCGAGCAGCCAGCCGCCAATCAGGCCGACGCCCAGCCCCACGAGCGCTCCATAACCGAGCTGCTCCATCAGGAAACGCGCCAGCACCGACCCGCCCGCGCCACGCTCGCGAGCCTCGGCCAACGCGATGAAGAACATGAGGAAAGGAACCGAGAGGCCGTCGTTCAGGCCTGCCTCCACGTTCAGCGCCTGACGAATGCGCCGCGGCACGCGCGGGCTGCTGACGACGGCCTGACCGAGCCCGGCGTCGGTCGGCGCCAAAATGGCGGCGAGAATGCCCGCTTCCCACCAGGTCAGCGACCGCACCACCACCATCGCGCCCAGAATGCCAAGCGCAATGGTCAGGAGCATGCCACCGCTTAGCAGGCGAACCGGCAGATTGGCCTCACCTTTGAGCATTTGCGGCCGCACGCGGGAAGCGTCCGTGAACAACGTCATCACGAGGCCCACTTCGGCGATCAGGAGCAGATCTTTCCGGTCCAGTGCAAGTTCGGCCAGTGCTTCATGCGAGAACGACATGAGCGCGCCAAGCGCCGTGAACAGGATAGGTGCGGTGATTACGGTGCGCTCGAATCGCCGGGACGCGAGACTGTAGATGAAGACGAGCGCGACGAATGCGGCGAAGAGCGTCATCTGTGCAACCTCGGTAGCGAAAGCGGGCAGGTTTACCGCTTGATGAACGTTGACCCTTGCCCGTATGACACTGCCAACCTGTGTCCCTTCAGTTGATGCAGGTCAATGCTGCCGGTCTTCTGAGCCGAAATCCCACGCCCGCAATCACGCAACGTCGAGCTGTTCGACCACCCATCTCACCCCACTAGTCGTCCACGCGGCGTTGCAAGCTTCCTCCTTTTCCGCGATGCCGCTGACCGTGCCAGTCAGGCGCACGACACCATCTCGATCCTGGACGCGGATTGCGGCTGCCGTCGACTCTCCACGGCTTGAAAGGGCGGCTGCGATCTGTGCGTGCACATTGCTCTCCAGCGGATGATTGCGCACCGTCACACGGTTAATCACGTCAGCCACGCCGCGCATTTGGCTTACGGTTGCTTCGGCAGCATCGCGTTGACTCGCGCACTCCACTTCACCGTCGAGCGTTACGCAGCTGCGTTCGACCACTGCACGCACTGCATCGCGCGGCAGATCAGCCTGCCAGTTCAGCGCTAACGACACTGCACTCGCGAGTTCCTCGTCGTTGTCAGGCATCGGCGCAGGCGACCGAACGACAAGCTGCACGACTACCGACCCACCGCCCAGCAAACGCTGCGCCACTCGCTGCGCAGCAAGCCTTTGCGCGCAGCTTTTGACCGATCCATGCAGCGTCGCAACGTTCTGGTTAACAGTTACCTCTATGTACCTTCCATCGACGGATGTATCCCAGAGTAATTCCTGTTCGATCCTGTGCTGAATATCTCGGTCGGTTTTCATGTCGGCTCACTTCGAGCGAAGGGTGGTTACGCGCCGAATTTTCCCACTGTAGATATCCCGACAATTGATGTGGCTCAATTGCCGCAAGGTTATTAGTCGTCGTTGCCACCACGAACAACTGACCCAAGTCAAATATAAGCGCGAGTTCCAAGGCCATTGTCTGGGGGTCATCAGGGAAACGAGCCAATCATGAACGGGCGAATCATTGTCATTGGTGCATCGTATGGTGGCATCGAGGCGCTCTCATTGCTGATCGGGCAGCTGCCCCCCACCTTTCCGGCGCCTGTGTTTATCGTCCAGCATCTCGGTGCCGGAAGTACGGGAGTTCTGCCGCGCATCCTCGCTCGGGCCAGTTCGTTGCCGGTTGCTCATCCCCAGCACTGCGAGCTGATTCAGCCAGGCAGGATCTACGTCGCACCTCCAGACCGACATATGCTGGTCCATCGAGGCTATGTCGCGCTGTGCAACGGCCCTCGTGAAAACCGGTTTCGTCCGGCTGTCGATCCCCTGTTTCGCTCTGCAGCTCTGGCCTATGGGCCTGCTGTGGTCGGTGTGGTATTGACTGGGTACCTCGATGACGGCACAGCGGGGTTGATGGCCATTAAGGACCAGCACGGGACTGCTGTCGTGCAGAACCCACTGGAAGCGATTGCACCGTCGATGCCCAACAGCGCGCTGGCCAGTGTGTCCGTTGATCACCGCTGCAACCTGGCCGAAATGGGAGCACTTCTCATCATGCTTGCCAATGATGATCCCGCCATGGTCGCTGCGGGTTCTCGTGATGAGCTTGTCGGTGCCGAGGTCAGCCTGGCGGAGGGTAACCTCGCCCCGGATGTCTGGTCGAAGTTCGAAACCATGGCTATGCCGGGTGGCCTGAACTGTCCCGATTGCCAGAGCGCGCTCTTCATGCTGCGTGACCGGCGTGTGATTCGTTTCAGATGTCGGGCAGGGCATGCATTTTCGGCGCAGTCGCTTCTTTGCGCACAACTGGAATCGAGGGAGAGCAAGCTTGGCGCGTTGTTGGGTGATCTTTCAGAGGAGGTGGCCTTGGCGCGGCTCCTTCTGGATTCCCCCCTCGCGCAGACAGGGAACCTCTGCGTCGCCCTGAAAGCCCGCATTCAGCAAGCAGAACACAGGGCGGCAAAGGTGAATGAATGGTTGCAAGGGAATTCGGCAATTGAGCCGCAGCCTGGGCGAATGGCGCTTTCCGTCCCCTAGGCGCGTGGGATCGCCGGCATGCAAGGAAGTCTTGATCGAGGCGAAATAGGGCGAGGCTGCACCGCGACGATGCGATGCTGTAGTCCGCGATGAAGAAATCGACGCCCCTTCCTCCTGGTGAAGGCGTGTTTATCGGAGGTGTGTATAGATCTGGTGTGCAATCGAGGCAGCCGCAAGCACACCTCCCATCATCGCTCCTGTCACGCCGGGGCTCGTGACGTCTTGACCTGTGAGGAAGAGGCGCGGAACGGGTGTCCGGACATTCAGGCTCTCCGAAAGAAATCTGCGCGGACTGACTTCGAGCCCGTAGCTCGCGCCACGGTGCGCTCCCGAATATGCCGCCATCGTCAACGGTGTGGAGACTTCGTGAAACACCACCATCGGCGCCAGTTCCGGGAAATGGCGTGCGAACTGTGCGAGCAGTCGCTGCCCGATGGCTGACTTGAATGCCGTGTATTCCTCCGGCCTCTCTTTCAGCGTGGAGTGAGACCAGCGCATGAACGGCTCCCAATCGATTATCACCACGACTTCGGCGGTGTGCCGGCGGGAGTCATTGCGAGCCTGCGCGGGATCCTTCATCGAGGGAAAAGAGACGAACAGAGCGGGAGCAGGCGTCAGCTCATTCGGCGCGCGCCACGTGCCATGATTGATCTCCCAACTTTCGTGAAACCAGTGGTTCGACGCCGATGCCCCATGCACGCCGATGTCGCCGTCGAGTCCAAGGTACAGCGTTACGTGGCAGACCGAGGGCTCGAAGGACAGTATTTCTTGCGCCCATGCGCTGCGCCGAAGTTCTTCCGGCAGTAAGCCGACGGTATTGCGGGCGCCGATATCAGAGAAGATCGTCGGTGCCTGTAGCACCGTTCCATCTTCGATCCGCACGCCCGTTGCCGCTCCGTCTTCGATCTCCAACGCTTGGACTCGGGTATCGACCCGGACTGCGCCGCCGGCCTCTTCGATAGCGGGGATGAGGGTCTCGGCGAAAACTTTTGCTCCGCCCACGGGGTACCAGGCGCCATTCAGGTAATGGTTCATGACCACTGCATGCAATCCGAAGCTCGTAACGGACGGCTCCATGCCACCGTAGTCACCCTGTTGCGCAAGGAGCACCGCACGAAGTCGCGCGTCGCTAACGAGAGCGTCGAGTACGTCGACGGTGGTGCGGCCCCACCACTTGAGAATATCGCGCTTGTGCCAAAGGCCATAAACATCGCCTAGAAATCCCGATAATGCTCTGCGCGTGAACAGCGCCTTGCCTGCGTGGACGGCCTCGCCGAGTGCGTCGAAAAACGCATCGATCTGCGCTGCGGAATCGGGGAAGCGCGATTTCAGCTCCTGCTCGAGCGCCGCGCGCGGGCGTCTGAAGGGGACGGTGAAGTTCCCGGGGAAGTGGACGATATCGTAGGCATCGCCCAGCGGCGCGAACTCGATGGCACGGCCAGTCAGCCAGTCGATGACGCCGCGGGCCTCGCCTTGCGGCCCCATCTCCCCGAGATAGTGGAGACCTACGTCCCAGCGGAAGCCGTCGCGGCTGAACGACTGCGTGAGACCGCCGGCGACATGCTGCCGCTCGAGCACGAGCACGGCTTTGCCGTATTTCGCGAGAGCGGCGGCACAAGCCAGGCCGCCGATGCCCGAGCCAATCACGATCGCGTCGAAGCGATTGGGGTCTGATGACATGTTCACCTCCGCTTCCGAGCCGTTGGCAAGGTGTACCGCGGGCTCTCAAGCCAGTAACTCGGAAGCTACGTCGGATGCGCGCTGAAACTGTTGATCAATGTCAAAATCCAGCGCTACGTCCGGGACGGATGCGGCGTCGAAGGGGGGCTTCGAGACGAGATGTTGACGCTGTGGTCCAGGCAACCAGGCGTTCGCGCTCGCGACGGCGGGTTAATGAGCAATGAGCCGATGGCACATTGCGGGCGCTGTCCGTGCGGGCGGAAACACACACCAGGAGCCGTCGTCGTGCCGGAAGAAGACTATCGAGAGCGGGCCGCTCGAAGTGCCGCCTTCGATCCGCACAAAACGGCAATGGGTGGCAAAAAGGCGTCCCACCTGCGCGACACGTGCGGGCGCCGAAAAGGTGGGTGCAAGCCACTTGTCGACGAGTGATCGAAGGGTAACCTCGTTGCCGTTCATCGCTTGCTCCTGGTTCCGGACGGACTGCGTCGAAGAGCCACACCTCAAGTCCGTGAACCCATTATTGTTTGCGAGCCAGGGAAGTGAAATCAGCGCGGACTGAAAGTGCCGTAGTCGTACGAGCGAGGCTGTAGGGATTCCCCTACACGCCGCCGCGCTGAAGCGACGGAAAGCGCAGAAGATCCGGCGCTGCCGCAACGCAAGACAGTCCCATTCGAAGCCCCGCATTCGCCTTCGCGCCGACCTCGATTGATACACATCAAGCGTGCGCTTGCGGAGGCGTTGCAAATTCAATGGCAATCAATGCATTGCCTTGACAGGCGGGAGATGTCAGATGCTGGTCGACTACTACAACGCATGGGCGCGACGCGACGCACAGCACGGTCTGAAGGCGCCGCAGTACCGGCGCGTCTCTGGCCTCGGCGCCGTCGAAGACATTCGCGCGCGCATCTTCGAGGCACTGGGGTAAGCCCGAGACTTCCGGTCAGTCTACCGTCTCGCATTCGTCTCGCAGCAAGTTCTCGTTCGGAGCAGCGTTATGTTTGCAGCCTACATCTCCCACCCCGATTGCGAGCGGCACGAAATGGGATCCATGCATCCCGAGTCGCCGGACCGCATTAGCGCCATCCACGACATGCTGCTGATGAAAGGGCTCCTGGGCTGCATGTGGAGCTACGATGCGCCGCTCGCCACCGAGCAGCAACTCGCCCAGGTGCATTCCATCGCGTAAATCCGTAACCTGGTAGGCATGACGCCGATCGAAGGGTATGTGCACGTGGACCCCGACACCAGCATGAATCCCTGCACCTATATCGCTGCATTGCGTGCAGCCGGGGCCGCAGTGCTCGCAGCCGATCTGGTGATCGGCGGTAAGTGCGACTCGGCATTCTGCAACGTGCGGCCCCCGGGGCACCACGCTGAGAGCGCCGCGGCCGGAGGGTTCTGCTTCTTCAACAATGTTGCTGTGGGTATACGCCATGCGTTGAATGTGCACGGACTCTCGCGCGTAGCGTTGATCGATTTCGACGTCCACCACGCGAACGGCAGCGAAGAGATTTTTTATGCCGACGAGCGCGTCCTCATGTGCTCGATCTTCGGGGATCAGCTTTATCCGTATTCGGGGCACGTCGCTCGGGGCAGCAACATGGTGAACGTGCCGCTGCCGCCACGCTCCGGCGGTGAAGCGCTTCAGGCGGCCGTCGTCGACAAGTGGCTGCCCGCGCTGAACGCGTTCAAGCCGGAGATGATCTTCATTTCGGCAGGGTTCGACGGGCACCGCGAGGACGAGATGGGAAACCTGTGCCTTACGGAACGCGACTACGCGTGGGTCACGCAACGTATTGTCGAAGTTGCCCGGCAACACGCCGCCGGGCGAGTCGTTTCGTGCCTCGAAGGCGGATATGAACTGTCGTCTCTAGCGCGAAGCGCTGCCGCGCATGTGAAGGTCTTGGCAGGCGTGGATGTCGAACTTCAGTGCAGCTGATTCACGTGCGAGCGCTTGCGAAGCGGCTCTGCCATTCTGGCGACGCTATGCTGCACGACGGCTTGCCATTTTCGCAACGGACACTTCTTGAAACTCTCCTTAGTCGTAACCTCCATGCATACATAAACTTGAGGCGCTGATTTCGGACAGGTCTGTTCGTAAAGCAACAGTGCCATATCTGGAGACGGCTACCATGAGAGTTGTGATACCAGCCATTGTTGCGGCAGTTGTGTTTGCAACTGCTCTAGTGGCTGTGTTCTCACAGGAGAACCAAGCCGTCACCGATGGGCAGGTCCGTGCTGATCTGTTTCCGGTCGAAGATGCTAGCTTGAACCCGTCGAAGGGTAGTGACCCATACTGGTTGCGAAATACGGTGCGATAAACGTTGGCGACGTGGTGAGCGGCTCATTTGATGCGTGAGGGTTCGCGACGCCGAAGGATTCCGGCCGATTTATGGCGTTGTTTCCCGGTTAGCGCGACGTAGATCAGATCGTGTCCGGCGGCCAATCGCGCACGGCCACTGTCGAGCAGCGCAGCACCGCGCTGGCATAGGCGGTGCGCAGGGGCCGCGCGGTGACCGATCCGGAAAATCCGCTGCATGTCGCCGCGCCGATACCACTCGGTGGTGGCCATGACGGTCCAAACCGGGCAACGCGGGTCCGCGGGTTGCACGCTGATCGCCCTCGAGGCGATGAAAATGGAGACGCATTTCGCGGCTGACCGCGATTGCGTGATCGCCACCGTGCATGTCCAGGCAGGCGATCGTGTTGCCGCGAAGGATCTGCACATCGAACTACAAGTGGCAAGCGCGCCTGAGGGGTCGTGAATTTCCGTTGGGGGTGCCGCAAATGCTGTGTGCACACCTGACGGACGTCGGGGCTGGGAAGGAGGATGTTTCGGGCGGGCGGGTTTGCGCTTGTGGCCGGCTTTGTTCGGTCTATCGAATTTTACATAAAAGAAATGATCGCATTCAGTGGTTGTACGGGCTAAGTTGTAGTGTCCGCTTTGGGGGTGCGGCGGAATTCTTGGACTATTAGGAGCTGGCCCATGTATTCATACGAAGAACGCATCCGAGCGGTCAAACTCTACTTGAAGCTTGGAAAGCGCCTCACCGCGACGGTTCGTCAGTTGGGC